>CAVKTV010000064.1:0-10536 GCA_963659075.1 Lachnospiraceae bacterium
CTTATTACAATATGAGACTTGCGTTTCTATATCCAAATTGTTTAACTTTATATGATCCTTATAACAAAGTCTACGCATTAAAAAAGGGTATCTATCAAATAAAAAAAGAAGATTATCCTTATATTTCTTTCTTTACAGATTCAAAGGCAAAGATTACTTTAAAAGGATTTGAATATTCTTTAGATTATTATGAAATGGATCAAAATACAATATTCACGTTATCAAATTCCATTTTGAAAGAAGAAGCTACTTTAATCATAGAAGAGGGTATTCTTCTTGTATTACAAACAAAAGATAGACAATAAAAAAAGATTCCATTAGGAATCTCTTTTTATTCATTAAGCATTTACTGCTTTAGCGGACTTGGACTTGAGTGTCTTAAGTGCACGAGCAGAAATTTTAACTGTCTGTGGCTTACCATCGACAATCATGTGTACTTTTTGTAAATTCACATTCCACTTACGTCTTGTAGCACGTAATGAATGAGAACGATTATTACCACTTAATGCTTTTTTACCGGAAACGGCACAAACTCTTGACATACATACCCTCCTTCGTTCACAATTGCTCAAGTAGAATAACACGCTTTAAGTATTTTTGCAATAACATATTTTGAAAATATCTTGATGTTTAACCTATTTTTAAATTGCAAATTATGTTACAATTTTTTGTGTGTTTATGGATGAAAGGAGTTCTTCATGAGCGATAAACAAATTTTTGCAAGCGTAGAAGTAGCAGACCATGAGGTTCGCCTAGTTGTTGGAGAGTTTTTCAATACACGCTTCAATATTATAAAAGTAGAAAGAATCCCATGTTATGGACTAACTTATAATGAAGTTATTAATGGGGATGAAATTGCGAATGCTTTGAGAAAAGCAGCAAGTAGTACAAAACGTACAATTGGAGCTGAAATTAAAAAAGTCATTCTGGCAATTCCTTCTTATGGATTGAAAAAATATTCTTTAAAGTCAACTGTTGATATTTCTGGTATTGATGGTGTTGTTACGATTCAAGATGTTAGAAATGCAATTCATAAAGCGGAAAGTGTGAACATTGGAAAAGAATACGCATTGATACAAACAGTTCCAGTTAAATACATTGTAAATGGAATTGCGACACGTCGTATTCCATTAGGAGAAAAATGCACACAATTAACGATTGCGGTTGACTTGTTATGTGCAGATCGTAAACTCTCTTATGATCTTGTAGGCTTTGTAGAAAAAGCAGGATTACAAGTTTTAGATATTTTTCCAGATGTTTACGCAATTGGTAAAGAAGCAGCGTTGTTTGAACAAGCTGTTGAAAAACAAGTGATTGTATTAAAATTAGAAAGAGAATCTACTGTATTAGCTCTTTTTACAAAAGGAAAGCTCGCTACAGCGGCAATCGTTCCTGCTGGACTAGGTAATATGGTATCTCAATGTGTTGACCAATATGGTATTAAAACAAATGATGCGGTTGAACTAATGAAATATAGTGTTCGTTTCAATCAAAATACATATACATCCAATCCAGTTCATATCTGGAGCCAAGATGGTGAAACAAAGACAATTACAGAAAAAGAGTTTATAGATTCTGTTCAAAAAAATGTTTCAATTTGGGTTGATACGATTTATGAATCTTGCAAGGGTATCTTGCAAGCTGGACAAACAACTGTTATTATTACAGGCGAAGGTGGCGAAACAGAAGGCCTTTCTGAGCTTGTTTCTAAGAAGCTAGGATGTAATGTAAAATGTTATATTCCAGATACTTTGGGCGGTAGAAATGCTGGATTGACAGCCACACTTGGATTATTCTATGCATATCAAGATAAACTACCTATCTCAGGATATATCGATGATAGTTTAGATATGGATGCATTTAAGAAGTCTGTAAGTTATCGTGAGAAAAAAACGGAAACAGATACAAAAGAAGATACTTTAACAAGTAAATTAAAGGGCTTATTCTTTGAGGATAAGAAGTAAGGGAGAAAAAAAGATGGCAGATTTAGAATACAATCAAATTGCAAAAATAAAAGTATTTGGAATTGGTGGTGCAGGTAGTAACGCAGTAAATAGAATGGTTTCTGATGGTGTACAAGGTGTTGAATTTTATGTAGCGAATACAGATCTTCAAGCTTTGGATGTATCTCCAGTAGCCAATAAAATTCAATTAGGAAAAGAAGGTTTAGGTGCAGGTGGCAACCCAGACAATGGTCGTAAGTCTGCAGTTGAATCTGAAGATGATATTCGTAAGGCAATTGAAGGTGCTGATATGGTTTTCATCACAGCCGGTATGGGTGGTGGAACTGGTACGGGTGCTGCTCCAATGTTCGCAAAAGTTGCTAAGGAATTAGGTTGCTTAACAGTTGGTATCGTTACAAAGCCTTTCTCTTTTGAAGGTAAGAAGAGAATGGTTCAAGCTGAACAAGGTTTAGAACAATTAAAAGAATATGTTGATTCTTTAATTATTATATCTAACAACAAAGTTCTTGAAGTAATTGGGCATATTCCATTTGAAGATGCATTCAAGGAAGCCGACAATATCTTGCGTCAAGGTGTACAAACAATTACTGATTTGATTGCTGTACCAGCAATGATCAACTTAGACTTTGCTGATATCAAGTCTGTTATGGAAGGCCAAGGTTCTGCATTATTTGGAATCGGTATGGCTGAAGGTGATAACAAGGCTGCTGATGCTGCTGAAAGAGCAATTCAGTCTCCATTACTTGAAGCACAAATCAAGGGTGCCAAGAGTGCTATCATCAACGTAACTGGTGGTGCCACAATGTCTGCATATGATGCAAGTGAAGCAGTTGAATATATTAGAGATGCTGCTGGTAATGATATTGATATTATCTTTGGTGTTGCTATTAATGATAAGATTGGCGATGCTTGTATCGTTTCTGTAATCGCTACAGGATTTGATTTACCAAAACCTGAAACTATTCCATCTGATGGTCCAGCATCTGAAAAGAGTCCAGTTGTAAATGCTGCCCCAGTAAGTGGTGTTGTTGCATCTAGTGATGACGATGATATTTCATTCGGTGGAGAAAGCAATAGTGATGATGACGATAACATCATCCCAAGCTTCTTTACAAGAGGTTAATTAGAGCTGTCAGTAGACAGCTTTTTTTTGAAGGTGAATTATGAAACATGAAGAAATTGCAGTAGAAAAAAGAAATAAAGGATTTAATTGTGCACAAGCTGTTTTGTGTGCATACGCTACAGAATTAAACATGGATGAAAAACAATTATTTGTTTTAAGTGAATGTTTTGGATCAGGACTTGGATGTACGTTAGGAAATTGTGGTGCTTTAAATGCTGCGGCAATGATTCAATCTGTACTTTCTTCTACTGGTAATTTAGAACATCCTGATTCTAAAGCGAAAACATACCCAAAAGTTAGAAATCTACTAAAACTATTTGAAGAACAAGTTGGCGCAATTCGTTGTAGAGATATCAAAGGCATTGAAACTGGAACTATATTATGTGAATGTGAAGATTGTGTTCGTATTGCTTGTAGATTGATAGATGAAGTGATGGAGAAATAATATGGCATTATTAACATTAGATTTTGAATCTAAATATATGGGAAGTAATCAAAATGTGAATATCATACTTCCTGATAAACCTAGAGATATAACTTGTAAAGATTTTTATGGAAACAAAGAAAAGTATAAAGTCTTATGGCTTTTACATGGAACTTTTGGTGGATATTCTGATTGGATCAGAAAGAGTAATATTGAAACGTATGCTTGTGAGAGAAATCTAGTAGTTGTCATGCCTGGTATTGGTAATGCAGACTATGAAAATTGGCCTACATTTACTTTAGGACTTAATGCTGAAAAATACATTACTGAAGAATTGATGCCACTTGTATACAATTGGCTTCCTTGTTCCAATCAAAGAGAAGATAATTTTATCGCAGGATTATCCATGGGTGGAAAAGGAACATTACATTTAGCTATAAAATATCCTCATCTTTTTTCCAAAGTAGCAGTACTTTCATATTTGCCTTCAGATATGGAAGGTGATAAAAAAGACCTACAAGAACTTTATGAAAAATCTTTAGATGAAGTGATTTCAAATGAAGATGTTATGCATTCTAAACAGAGATTATATAATTGTATGCATAATATGGGTTCTGTAGATGCGTATTTAAATTCTTATTATAATTTAAGAAGAAAGTTAAAAGAATCTGATTTGAAACAATTACCGGAATTCTTATATGCGTGTGGTACAGATGATGTCATTTTCAAAGATGAAATCAAACCATTTCAATCATTTCTAAAAGAAATTGGATTAGAAGCAAAATGGACATTAGGACCTGGAAATCATGAATGGAGAGTTTGGGAAAGAGATATTCAAATCGCATTAGATTTCTTTGATGATTCTACACAAGATGTAAAAGGAAATGCATTCTAATCAGTTTGTAACAATAAATAGACATAGGAGGTTTTTTTGTGATTGATTTTCTACAAAATAATATTGTATTAACGATATTTCTTATAGGTGCCTTAGGGTATTTACTAGGTAGCATACAAGTAAAAGGTATTTCTTTAGGGACAGCTGGTATTTTAATTGTCGCTTTGGTTTTTGGACATTTTGGGATTATTACTCCAGCTTTCGTTCAAAATTTAGGTTTGATTTGTTTTGTGACTTCAGTTGGATTTATTGCGGGACCTAAGTTCTTTCAAAATTTTAAAGGAAATGCGATTGGTTATGTTTTAGTTGGAATTGTCATCATCGTTGTTGGTGTTTTGACTTGTATTGTGGTCGTGAAATTTAGTGGAATAGGAATTGATCTTGGATTAGGATTAATGTCAGGGGCTCTTACAAGTACACCTGGACTTGCGGCCGGAATTGAAGTGACTGGCTCAAACCTAGTATTAGTTGGTTATGGGATTGCGTATCCTTTTGGGGTTGTGAGCGTTGTACTATTTGTACAGTTAATTCCAATTTTATTGAAAGTGAATTTAAATGAAGAAAGAATTAAATATTCTGCTGCGAATAATAGTGTAAAAACTTTATTGAAGATGAATTTATTCAGTTGTGATCCAAAAGGTTTTTTTGGATTTGCACTAGCGATAATCGTTGGTGTTTTGATTGGAAAAATCACAATACCACTTCCTGGTTCTGCTTCTTTCTCGCTTGGAATATCTGGTGGTCCATTACTTGCAGGATTGTTATTTGGGCATTTTGGAAGAATTGGAAAATTAAATATTAGTGTTGATAATGATGTTCTTGTGACATTGAGAGAATTTGGTTTGTCATTGTTCTTAATTGGTGCTGGAACAAATGCAGGGGAAGGCTTTTTAGAAGTTTTAACAGAACAAGGCCCAATTTTATTTATCTATGGAGCTATTATTGCCTTAGTTCCAATGATTGTTGGTTATCTTGTAGCTTCAAGAATCTTCAAGTTTAGTTTATTTAACTCATTAGGTTCTGTTTGTGGTGGAATGACTTCAACACCAGCACTTGGAATTTTGATTCAAGTCGCGCAAACAGATGATGTTGCCTCAGCTTATGCTGCGACATATCCTGTGGCTCTTGCCATCGTTGTATTATTAACACAACTTGTAGGAGAATATTTAGTTTGATTTCATGAGCCTCTAAGGAGGCTTTTTTTATTTCATAAGAAAAAGTGATGAATATCATCTGAAACTCAAATTGTTCATTCTTCTATTTTTCATAAGATATTAACAGGAGGATATTTTATGAAATATACAAAACTTGGCAATACAAATATTGAAGTATCACAAATCTGTGTTGGTGGAATGTCTTATGGAAAAGCTTCGGAAGCATTTCATGAGTGGACTCTACCTTATGAAGATACAAAAAAGATGATTGATTATGCATATGGATTAGGTGTGAATTTTATTGATACAGCAAATACATACTCTTTTGGTACAAGTGAAGAATATATTGGTCAAGCAATCAAAGAATTAATAATTCCTAGAGATAAGATCGTATTAGCTTCAAAAGTATATTTTAATGAAGGGCACTTAAGTAAAGAAGCAATTCTAAGAGAAATTGATGGTACATTGGAAAGACTGCAAACTGATTATTTGGATTTGTATCAAATTCATCGTTTTGATTACAACACACCAATTGAAGAAACAATGGAGACTTTAGATTCTTTAGTAAAAGTAGGTAAAGTTCGTGCTATTGGAGCGAGCGCTATGTATGGATATCAATTTCATAATATGCAAATGATTGCGGAAAAGAACCATTGGACACAATTCTCTACGATGCAGAATCACTACAATCTTTTATATCGTGAAGATGAAAGAGAACTCATTCCAATTTGTAAACAATATGGTGTTTCTTTGATTCCATATTCACCGCTTGCGGGAGGGCATCTATCACATTTAGGCTGGACAAGTGATTCTAAAAGAAGTCAAACAGATAAAGTCATTCGAAATAAATATGATGCATACAAAGATAATGACTTAGAAATTATAGAAAGAGTGAATGAACTCGCTGAAAAGTATCAAGTATCAATGACGGAAATCGCATTAGCTTGGTTATTCAAGAAAGGTGTATCAGCTCCAATTGTTGGTGCTACAAAAGCACCACACTTCTTACAAGCAGTCAAAGCAGTGGATTTAGAATTATGTGATGAAGATATGAAATATTTAGAAGAAAAGTATATTCCACATTCTATTGTGGGTGCTTTATCAGATGAGGAAAAGTAAGATGAATAAACTATTAGTAGTATATTATTCGTATTCTAATGGAAATACAGAAAAGATTGCGTTAAAACTAGCGAATGCATTGCATGGAGACATTTGCGCAATTATTCCTGAGAAAGCGTATAGTGAAGATTATGAAGAAACAGTTTCTTTAGGAAAAGAAGAAGTAGAAAATAATGTACTTCGACCTATTCAAGAACTTCCATTAGATATTAAAGACTATGATGTAATTGCGATAGGTACACCTACATGGTGGTATACAATGGCACCATGTGTAAAAACATTTCTAACAGAAAATGATTTTTCAAATAAGAAAGTTATTCCATTTATGACAAATGCTGGTTGGCCTGGAACAGTCATTCAAGATATGAAAGATTGTTTAATAGATGCAGAAATCATTTCTCCAATGGAAATTACATTTGATTCTGAAGGTGGCTCTGAAATGATAACTTCTAGTGAAGAAGTGAATCAATGGGTCAATTCTATTACGATTTAAAAGATAAGATGATTTCTTATCTTTTTTGGAATTTGCGTGTAATAAAGCTTAATGTTATAATTTTTCTCATATTTAAAGAGAGGTAAATATTTTGCAAGATTCTTCGATACCGCTTGATTATCAAGCAACAAATAGAAATGAGGCAATTGTATTATGACATCTTATATCATCGCAATTGTTATATTGATTCTTTTTTCTGGCTTATTTTCAGCTACTGAAACTGCATATTCAAGTTCTTCAAAGATTCGTTTAAAGAACATGGCAAATGATGGTAATAAACAAGCTACGAGTGCTATTGTTATTTTAGATGACTTTGATAAGTTTTTAACTTCTGTTTTAATTGGAAACAATATTGTAAATATCGCTGCTGCAACAATCAGTACTTTGTTGTTTTCAAAGATTCTAAAAGGTGGAGAAGGCCCAACTGTATCAACAATTGTCATTACAATCATTACTTTGATGTTTGGAGAAATTGCACCAAAATCTTTGGCGAAACAATCTCCTGAGAAGTTTGCTTGTGCGACAGTTGGATTAGTGAATTTCTTTGAATTTATCTTTACTCCTTTAACAGTCATCTTGAAAGGTTGGACATGGCTTGTAAATCATGTCATTCGAATAGAAGAAGATGAAAATGATATTTCTGATGAATTGATTACAATGGTTGATGAAGCAGAAAAAGATGGAAATCTAGAAGAACATGAAAGTGATTTGATTTCTGCTGCTATCGAATTTAATGATCTTGATGTAAAAGATGTATTAACACCACGTGTTGATATTGTTGCGGTGAATATTACTTCAACACATGAGCAGATTGAAAAAGCATTTCGTTTTAATTCATTTTCTCGTTTGCCAGTCTATGAAAATTCAGTAGATAATATTGTTGGTGTTATTCATGAAAAAGATTTCTATGAATTGATGTATCACAACAATAAAGGTCCTATTAGAAGAATTATTAAACCAGTTATCTATACTTCACCAAACACACAAATATCTACATGTATGAAACAATTACAAACAGCGAAATTACATATGGCTGTTGTATTAGATGAATATGGTGGTACAGAAGGTATCATTACATTAGAAGATATCATTGAAGAATTAGTTGGTGAAATTTGGGATGAACATGATATCGTTGAAGATTTTTATACAAAGATCGATGACTATACATGGATGGTCAAAGGGGATGCTGAAATTGACGATCTGATTGATCGTTTTGATGTTGAAGAAGAGGATGAAGAGTTTGATTTTATTACAGTATCAGGATGGGCAATCTCTGAATTACATCATATACCAAAGGTGAATGAAGAATTTACATACAAGAACTTACATGTAACGATTACAAAAGCTGATCAAAGAAAAGTTCTTGAAGTAAAAGTCGAAATCAAAAAAGAAATGGAGGATGAGGAAAACGATTAGTTCGTTTTCCTTTTTGAGGATTATGCAACAATACTTTGTGGATACACCATTACAAGTAGGAGATGATTATGTTTTTACATCTGCACAAGCACATCACGCAAAAACAGTTGTACGTTTAGATCATGAAACGGTTCGACTTGTGTATGAAGGACATGCTTATTTTGCGGAAGCAATGATGAAAGAAAAACAATTTATCGCACATGTTTATGAAGAAGATCAAGGAATTCATGAAATGAATTGTGATATTACGTTAGCTTTGGCTTTGATTCGTAAAGAAAAGTTTGAATTAGTCTTACAAAAGGCAACAGAATTAGGTGTGAAAAGAATCGTTCCATTTGAGTCTAGTAGATGTGTTGTTCATGCAAAAAAGGAAAAAGCAGATAAACAATTAGTCAGATGGAATATGATTCTACAAGAAGCAAGTGAACAATGTAAAAGAAATATCATTCCAGAAATCACAAATATCGTTTCTTTTAAAGATTTAAAAAAATATATGTCTGATGGAAATTATGCTTGTTATGAAAAAGCATATGGTGAAGCATCTTTTTTATCACAATGTGCAATGAATAAAAAATCCATTACAATTGTGATAGGTTGTGAAGGTGGTTTCTCACTTTCTGAAGTGAAAGAAATGGAAGAAATGGGATTTGCTTCTATTACATTAGGAAGTAGAATACTACGTGCTGAAACTGCAGCGATGTATGCTTGTAGTGTATTAAGTGAAATGTATGAGGACAAGAAATGAAATTTTCGATTGTTAATTTAGGATGCAAAGTCAATGCTTATGAAGCAGAAGCAGTGAGTGAAATATTAGTTGATCAAGGACACATACGTGTCGATTTTCATGATACTCCAGACGCTACGATCATATTTACTTGTGCTGTCACAAATACTGCTGCTAGTAAATCTCGTAAGATATTACATCAAGCCAAACGTATCAAACCAGATGAAATTACAGCGATGGTTGGATGTTACGTACAAGTAGATGATGGACAATTAGAAGAAGCTGATATTTTAGTTGGTACCGCAAATAAAAAGAAGTTACCGTTCTACTTGGAGGAATTCGTTAAAACAAAAGAAAAGATCAGAGATATAGTTACATTAGAAGAAACATCTTTTGATAATCTGAAGTCTTCAGTTTTAGATTCTAAGGCAAGATGTGATTTAAAGATACAAGATGGTTGTAATCAATTTTGTTCTTATTGTGTGATTCCTTATGCACGTGGTAGAGAAAGAAGTATGGAACCTTCATCTGCAATACAAGAGGCTAAAAGATTATCTGAAAAATATCATGAAATTGTTTTGACAGGAATTCATACAGGTAGATATGGAAAAGAATATCATACGACTTTGGCACAATTATTAGAAAAGATGTTATTAGAAACGAAAGATGTTCGTTTCCGTATTTCTTCGATTGAAATTACAGAAGTGAGTGATGAGTTGATTCGTATCATGAAAGAAAATGAACGAATGACAAAGTTTTTACATATTCCTTTACAATCAGGATGTGATTCTGTATTAAAACGTATGAGAAGACCATACGATACGCAGTACTATTATGATAAAATAGAATGGATTCGAAAGGAGATTCCTGGTATTTCAATTTCAACAGATTTGATTACTGGTTTTCCTAACGAAACAGATGAAGAATTTGAACAGACATATGCATTCTTAAAGAAATGCCAATTCTCATTCATTCATGTTTTCCCATACTCTTTAAGAGAAGGAACACCTGCCGCAAGTATGCCTTGCCAAGTAGATCCAAAAATCAAAAAGGATAGGGCAAAGCGTTGCATTGCGCTGAGTGAAGAATTATATGATGCTTATCAACTAAGTAAAGTTGGACAAGAAGCAGAAATGATTGCGGAATGGGTGAAAGAGGATTATACAACAGGGCATACATCTGAATATATTCCGATTCGTGTAAATGAAAAATTAGTACATGGTG
>CAVKTV010000065.1:0-10522 GCA_963659075.1 Lachnospiraceae bacterium
CGTAATCCATCAATATGATATTCATCAAACCAATACAATGCATTTCCAATCAAGAAGTTCTTCACTTCATTCTTAGAATAATTGAAGATCTTTGTGCCCCAATCAGGATGTTCACCCATTCTAGGATCTGGATATTCATATGTTGGTGTACCATCAAAATCAGCTAGACCAAATGCATCTTTAGGGAAATGAGCAGGAACCCAATCCAAAATTACACCAATATGATGTTTATGTAATGTATCTACTAAATACATAAAGTCTTTTGGATCCCCATATCTACTTGTTGGTGCGTAGTACCCTGTTACTTGATACCCCCAAGAACCATCAAATGGATGTTCCGCAATACCCATGAGTTCTACATGTGTATATCCCATATACGTACAATATTCACATAGTTCTTTTGCGTATTCTCTATAATTCATGAAGCCATCTTCAGTTCCGTCATCTTTTTTCATCCAAGATCCTAGATGTACTTCATAGATAGACATAGGTTGATCAAAACCTGTATGTTCTTTTCTATCAGCCAACCATTTTTCATCTTTCCATTTATAAGTAGAAATGTCAGTCGTCTTAGAAGCATTTCCAGGTCTTAATTCAGCAGTAAAAGCATATGGATCTGCTTTATAAAGGATTTCTCCTTCTTTCGTTTCAATTGCGTATTTATACAATTCACCTAATCCCATTCCAGCGATAAAACCTTCATAGATTCCACTCTTTTCTAAAGGTAACATGTAATTAGCTGATGGATTCCAATCATTTCTATCACAAACAATGGATACCGCTTTTGCGTTAGGTGCCCATACCGCAAAGTGAATTCCTTTTCTTCCATTCAACTTAGCAGGATGTGCTCCCATCTTCTGATAAATCTTATAATCTGTACCAGAAGCAAATAGATATCTATCATATTCTGTGATAAAAGTAGGATCAGATGGCATCTTCACCTCTTTCTTCGTAGGCGTTTTCTTTGTTGTTTTTTTCTTAACTTGATTCATAATGCTTACTCCTTAATAAATTATGTTAGCGGTTACATCTATAATCATTATACATTTTCTTTCACAAGCTTTGTATAAAAAAATGAAATTTGTGACCAATTTCCACTTTTGTATAATACAAACTTATTCATTTTTAATATCTTTCGTGTGTTATAATTCTTAACGCATGAAAACTTGGAGGATCACTATGACAGATAGACACAATATTTATGAATTATTCGAAGAAATTCATATGGAAGCATATGCGAATCAAACAGTTGGAGAAATGTTAAGCGAATTAAATCGTTTGATTGGACCATTTGATAAATTAACAGATGGTGAATTAGTCACTAGATTATCTGGATATAAGAAAAGTCCATACCACATTCAATAAAGGATATCATGAAGATATCCTTTAACTGATTTTGTGACCTGTTTTACTTAATTCTGATTCATAATAATAACGATCAATGATCAAGGCAATATCTTGTACGGCAACATCTGAATATCTTGCGGTAGATAAATAATTCATACCATCCATATATTCATCATTTTGCTTGACTTGATAGATTCCAGAATCATCTTTTAACTTTACATACATTCCTTTTTTCATCATTTGAATCATACTTTCTTTTTTAACAGAAAGTTTATTTCTTTCTTTTTCACTTAATGACGTAAAATCAATGTATTTTGATTCAATATCACTGATAGTAAAAAATATTTGTTTATCTGCTTTTGTTTTATTTCTGATTTTTGCGAGTTTTAATTCTTTCTTTACTAACGAAAGTGTATCTTTTCTTTTTTTCTTTTCATATTCTTCTAGAAGTTTTTGGTTTTCTTTGGCAGTTGCTTGATACTCTTTTTTTAATTTACGATCAGATTCATTTGTTGCGGCACTGAGTGCTTTTTCATAATCATCTTTTAATTGCCAATATTCAGTATCTGTTGTAATACGCTTTCCCATAAATACCTCCACTTTTTCTACTATCTATTTTAACAGGATTCTATATTTTGAGGATAAACATTCTTCTCTACTTTATGGATATAGATAAAGAATGTAATCGTTGATAAGATCCAAGTAATCGGATAGATCCAATACGCCAATAAAATATTATGATAAATTTGTCCAATCGTAAATAATACGCTGACTCTAACAGCACACCAACATACTAACATGATTACCATAGGCGCTGCAGGTTTTCCAAGTCCTCTACATACTGCACTAGAGATATGAGAATATCCAACCAACAGATAAAAAGCACCACAAATTCTTGCCCTACCTGTTCCATAGGCAATCACATTAGGATCATTGTTAAAGAAAGATATAATTGTTGGCGCAAATATTAATAAGATTGCTCCAAAGATACCAATCATCGCTAAAGCTACCGCATAACCAAAGCGAATTCCATCTTTGACACGCTTGTATTGTTCTGCACCCATATTCTGAGAAATGTAAGTTGTCATCGCCATAGAGAAGGCTGTCACTGGTAAAAAGATAAATCCTTCTGCTTTTGTAGATGCACCAATTCCTGCCATTGCCAAAGAGCCAAAAGAATTGATATAACTTTGAATCAAGATATTGGATATATCAATCACACTTGCTTGTAAAGCTGTTGGAAAACCATAACGTACGATTTGTTGTAAACAATCTGTATGCATCTTTATTTTGGATACATGTAATTGAATAGAAGAATTTGTACGCATCAAACGAGCACCCGCTAAAATAGCAGTTAATATTTCAGATAAGATGGTCGCAATCGCTGCACCTTCAACATTCATTCCAAATCCACCAATAAACGCAATGTCCAATACAACATTCATTAATGAAGAAATTACTAAGTAATACAATGGATGTTTAGAATCTCCTGCTGCTTGTAAGATACCTGTAAATGTGTTGTACATAACAAGTCCTGAAAATCCTAAAAAATAAATTTGTAGATACGTTTTGGATAGATAGAATACATCATCCGGTGTTCCCATTAATTTCAAGATTTCTGGTGATAAAAAATATCCGATAATTGTCATTACGATTGATAATAAAATTCCTAAAAATACCGTTGTATGTACTGCATTAGAAGTCTCATCCTCTTTTTGTCCACCAATGTATCGTGCAATAATAACGCCTGCCCCTGTAGAAAAACCTTGAAAGAATCCAACAAATAAAAATACCAATGAAGAAACACTACTGACTGCAGCTAATGCTTGTGCACCTAATAGATTTCCAACAATCAAAGAGTCTGCGGTATTGTACATTTGTTGGAATAGATTTCCAATAAACAATGGAATCGCAAACAAAATAATTTTCTTTCGATAATCTCCTATCGTCATCAATTGTGTATTTGATTCATTCATAATATTCCCCTTAAAATTCAAGAAAAGAGACAATCGTCTCTTATTCAATAACAAATTCAGTTTTTAATGTATGTGCGTGATATGGAGAAACGATTTTCTTCAAATCTTCGTCTGTCTCAATAAAATCTTCAATAAAATGTCTACGGATACCAACTTCCGCATGTTCTAGATCTTTGTAATCCAATACATTCCCTTTCGATTGATAAACCACTTTATCCTCAATCATTGTATAACCAGATAAATCTTGTGTTTCTAATGCAGAAAGTTGTTTTAATACTTGTTCTCTTTCTTCATTTTCTACATTTACTTGTTCATACACATAGGCAGTCACAATTCCAACATTCTCATCATCCACATCAAAATAATATGGATAAGAAGCTACAACACCTTCTTTATGAAAACTCATAGTTCACCATTGATGACATGATCATATAGCCAATGTCCAACACCATCATCCAATACATCATGTTCTGTTACAGCTTTTGCGTAAGATTTTGTTAGATCTGCCCCATTTGATAAACAAACACCACAACCACTTGATTTCATTAAACCAATATCATTTTCTTGATCGCCAAACGCCAATACATCTTCCATATCAATATGATATCTTTCACAATACTTCTCTAATCCTACACCCTTATTGATTCTAGGATCTTGGAATTCAAATGTACAATGATGTGCATCATAATATGTCTGTGTCATGATCCAAGAAGGGTCTTGATTTTCCTGAACAACTTTCAATACTTCTTCTCGCATTTCTCCTTTGAACTGTACTTCTAATTTTCCAGTATCAAATTCAGCTAAAGTATCAACTCCACCAACCGTAACATGAGAATGATTTCTTGCCTTGGATTCCCTCATAAAATCATCCATCTTCAAACAACGAACTTCTTCATAACCATTTACATATACAATAGCATTGATATCAAATGGTTCTAAAAATCCTAAAATCTTTCTCACGTTTTCTTTGCTTAAAAGATAATATTTGTCCGTTGTATTTGTTTTTAGATCATACATTTCTCCACCATTCATACCTACCGCAAAATCAAATTCAAATCCTAAATTCCATCTTTTCGCATAGGATAAAACTCTAGAGTCTACTGGTCTACCAGTAGCTAATCCAAACAAAACACCTTGATCATGTAATTCATTTAACGCAGAACGTGTCAAAGGCATGATATCTTCACCCTTCATACATAATGTTCCATCAATATCTGCCGCAATCACTTTAAAATGATTCATAATTTATGCACTCCTAATATTACTATTTTATTGCATTCTCCAAGATTTGGAATACTTATTTTTACAAGTTCCTTTTGATACTTTCACAAAACCTAATGGATACTCATCTACACAAACAATTGCGTACCCATCTTTTACTTTCTTATCATCGATTTGAATCGTTTCACCTTTCAAATATTTCATCACTCTTACATCATCTTGTGATAAATGAATGACATTAGAATATTCATTTTCTTTCAAATACATTGGTAATATTTCATTTGGTTCAAAACGATTTTTCTTTTTTTCACCTAACAAGATTCCTGAACGCATGATTCTTAATCCAGATAAATCTATATCTGTTTGTTTCATCACATAACATCGTTCTTTGATTTCTTGATATTTTACATCTTCAAATTGCGCATGAATATTTTCATAATCAAACTGATACATCGCATTCTTTCTTCTATATTCTTGTTTATTTCCTTCTTTCATTAGCAAGCTAACAAAATGTCCTTCTCCTTGAACACGATGTGGAAATAATTTTGTTCCATATGCATTCTGATAGAATCCATCACATTGTTTTAATGGAACTACTTTTAATGAATCATCTAAAGATAATGCATATTGGATGATTTCTTCATCTTCTAATGGAGAAAAAGTACATGTTGAATATACAATGTTTCCACCAGGTCTTAACATCTTAATGGCATTTTCTACAATACTCTTTTGAATTGGAACATAATAAGAAGAATCATGTTCGATCCATGATTGAATCAAATGTGGATCTTTACGGAACATCCCTTCCCCACTACATGGTGCATCAATCAATATCTTGTCAAAATAAGACACAAAATACTGTGATAACTTTTCAGGTGTTTCAGAAGTAACATACGCATTACGAATTCCAAATCGTTCAAGATTTTTTAATAACGCCTGACATCTAGAGTATGAAATATCATTAGAAAACAAAACTCCCGTATCGTTTAATTTAACACCTAATTCTGTAGATTTTCCTCCAGGAGCAGCACAGATATCTAAAACACGATCATTTTCTTCAATTGGCAATGATTCTGCAGGTAACATCGCACTCGCTTCTTGGATGTAATAAAGACCTGCATAATAATATGGATGTTTTGTTACAGGATCATTTTCATCATAATAAAAACCATTATGACACCAAGGAATTGGTTTTAATGAATATGGAAATATCTTTAGGAATTCATCCACAGATATTTTTAATTCATTCACTCGCAAAGATGTATGATGTGATTCATAAAAAGATTGCATATAATCATCATATTCATCTTTTAAGAGTTCTTTCATTTCTTCACAATATTTTTTTGGTAGTTCAATCATGATTAACATTTTAACACAACTGATAATTCATTCAGTGTTATAATTTTTTTGTTTAAAAAACACAAGGAGAAATGATATGACATTTGTAAAGAAGAGTGCGAATCTAACACCAATTGTAGATAATGTATTTTCCATTGTTTCTTTAGCGAAAAAAGATAAACAACAAAATGGAAATGAAAATGTAGTTGACGCTACGATTGGTTCTTTATATGGTGAAGATGAAAAACTAGTTGCCTTAGATGAAGTATTTAATCATTATGACGCAATCGATCACAGAACAAAAGCAGCTTATGCGGCTAGTTTTACAGGAAATCCTGATTATAGAGAAGCTGTGTGGAATTGGGTCATTCAAAAAGAAAAGATCAATCTACCTCATTCTGTTATCGCTACACCAGGTGGTAGTGGTGCTGTATGTATCTCTATTGAAACATTTTTAGATGCCAATGAGACTTTGATCATTCCTAGTATTGCTTGGGGAAATTACGCTTTGATGGCTTCTAATAACAATATCCAAGTTAAAAAATATGAAATGTTTGATGGTAATCAATTCAATCTCAAATCATTCCAAGAAACAGTTCTAGAAGTTTCTAAACAACAAGAAAGAATTTGTATTATCATCAATGATCCATGTCATAATCCTACTGGTTATTCAATGACGAATGATGAATGGAATGAAGTGATCACATTCTTAAATGAAGTATCCAAAACAAACTCTGTTATCTTGATCAATGATATTGCCTATATTGATTATTCCTACAATTTATCAAATAGCAGAAAATACATGAATCAGTTTTCCAATATCTCTGAGAATGTCATGATCGTTGTAGCCTTCTCATGTTCAAAAGCATTAACTTCTTATGGTTTAAGATGTGGTGGTGCAGTTGTTATTGCGAAAAAAGAAGAAACTGTTCGTGAAGTAGAAATCTATATGGAAAAGAAAGCTCGTGCAACTTGGTCAAATATTCCTAACGCAGCTATGAGTAACTTTGTTTGGATTACATCTGAAGGAAAAGAAGCTTTCTTGAAAGAAAAACAAAAGTATATTGACCTCATGCATGAAAGAAGTTCTATTTTCTTAAAAGAAGCAAATGAAGTTTCTTTAGATTGTTATCCATATAAAGAAGGATTCTTTATCACATTGAAGATGAAAGACAATGCATTCCGTGATGCATATCATAAAGCTATGATGGACGAACACATTTATACAGTTGCGGTAAATCAAGGCATTCGTGTTGCGATTTGTTCTTTACCACTTCCTAAAGTTTATGGTCTAGCCAAAAAAATGAAAGAAATCCAGGAGAAAATCAAGTAATGCCAGCAGCTACAACACACGTAGAAATGGCAAAAGATGTACTACGTACTTCTTCTGTAATTTCTAAAATGGTTACAAATCAACAAATGTTTTATCTTGGTTCACAAGGGCCAGATCTATTGTTCTTTAATCGTGCATCCATTCTTCCTGGTACAACTAAAAAGTACGGAAATATGATGCATGAAGAAAAAGTGTATGATGTCATTTCTTACTTTGAAAGATACACAAAAACAAATGCTGATTTAAAAAGTTATTTTTTAGGTTATTTATGTCATTATTGTTTAGATTCAACGGTACATCCTTTAGTTTATGCAGTATCTCATAAAAAAGGATTAGAAACGGGTGTTGATGAAGGTGAAATTCATGTGGCATTAGAAAGTGAATTAGATGTTTGGATCTTATCACAAAGAGGAAGAACAATTGATTCCTATGATGTTTATCAATATCTAAAGATTAATGAAAAAGAAACAAAAGAACTCGCTGAAATGTATCACAACATGTTAATGGATGTATTCCATATTTCTGTTAGTGAAAAACACTTACAACGAGCAATCAAAGATGTTTCCTTATACACTTATGTTTTATCTCCTAAGAAATGGAAATATGATTTAATTTATCTATTAGAAAATGTTGTATTAAAAGGATCCCATGCGATAACCGCAATGATGTTAAATCATACAACCATTGAAGATATCGTTAATTTAGATCATAAAACGTATACAATGCCTTGGAATTCTAAAATCAAAATCAACAATTCCTTTCCAGAATTATATGGAAAAGCAGTTCTAAAAGCACATCATTTATTATTAGAACATCAAGAATCTGATTTTTCATTAGATTTTTGTGGAAAGTAAAAGAGAATCTGCATAACAGGTTCTCTTGTTTTTTAGTTATCAGCTTGTGACCAATCAGGAATTTCAATACCTCTTTTAATAAGAACTGTCTTTTGAAATTCTGTTTGATTTAAGTATCTTAATACTTCTTCGATTTCTTCTTCTGTGCATCCAGCAAGTACCTTTACATCTAATTCTTTTTCTAAGATATCTGCTGCAACGACCAAAGCAGAAACTTTATTGCGATTTTCACTACCTAGGTAAACTGCTACGCCATGACCAGATACACTTTTCATATCTTCGATACGCGCATAATCTAGTGGGTATACAAGATTTTTGAACGTATCATGTACTTCCCCTTTTTTCTTGATTATTTTTCTAGTACCAGATAAATATAAAGAATCAACTTTCTGCCAAAAGAAAGCATTGTTTTCATAATTTTTCATTTAACTCACACTCCAAAAATCATTGTAGCTGAGATATGAAGAAAAGTAAATGATATTAAATAAGGCAATGTAACCTCTTACTGATATTTATGAAAATAATGAAAATTATTTCACTGTTATTTTAGAGCGGTCAATATCTTTTAATGTATGACAACCAGTCATACGCATTGTAGATAGAAGCTGATCTTGATATAAACGAATTGTCTTTTCTAATTCTTCACTTCCACCTTTTACACAACTTAACGCAAATGGTCTACCAACAAGTACGCCATCAGCACCAAGCGCCAAACATTTAAAGACATCCATTCCACTACGAATGCCGCCATCTACTAACACCGTCATATCTTTTCCTACAGCTTTGACAATATCTTCTAATACTTCAACTGTAGCCAAAGAATCATCTAATACTCTTCCACCATGATTGCTGACAACAATTGCATCTGCGCCAGCTTCCAAGGCAACTTGAGCTGCATGTACTGTCATGACGCCTTTAACGATAAATGGTTTGTTTAAGCTTTGTTTGACATATCTTAACTTTTCAACATTCTTATTTTCAACCGGTGTTTTCCCTTTTCTTAATAATGGCAATCCTGCTGCATCTACATCCATTGCGATTGCCATAAATTGCATATCTTTGATTGAGGCAATTCTTTCATCAATGCCTTCTTTGACCCAAGGCTTGATTGTAACGATTCCTTTTCCATGATGATCATTTACTGCTTGTGCTGGCTTTACAAATAGATTCTCTACATCGATTCCATCGCCTGTAAATCCAACGATTCAGCAATTCTCACATGCTTCTAAGGCATTACAGTTATAATCATATTCGCTCATGTCTGCACCATAATTACCTCCAATTCCTGCAATTGGTGCCATAAAAATAGGTGCTTGCATCTTTACAGAAAGAATTTCAGTTTCTGTTGTAATTGGTGCGTCATCTGCTAATACATCCATATTGATTTTGATATCTTTCATCTTTTCTACATTGCGTATAAAAGATCTTCCTGTATCTTTTCCACCAAGTCCTGGAATTTCTCCTCTACAAGCAATTCCATTACATTCTCTACATTCTCTACACTTTAAAGTCATACACGTTTCCTCATTTTTCATGGATATGTTCTAAAGCCATACGATAGATATTTTCAATATGTTCATCAGCCATAGAATAATAGACCATCTTTCCAATCTTTCTTGTCGTTACAAGTTTTGTCTTTTTAAGATTTGATAATTGATGTGAAATTGCGGAAGTACTCATCTCTAATAAAGCCGCAATATCAGATACACATAATTCATGTGCGAATAATGCATTCATGATCTTTAATCTTGTGGAGTCCCCAAACATATCAAAGATTTCACTCATCGCATCTACATCTTTTTCCGCAATCATTTGTTGTTTTACAATTTCCACTGCTTTTTTATCTGTATATTCCATATTCAACTATCCTTTCCATATCGTATATTTTTCTTCATCTTATTTGGAGCATGTAGTTCCATTTCTTTTTTGATTGCGTAAATCGAATACATTTCTTGTATTTCACAACTACCATCTATCAATTCCACAACCATTTTGTCATATGTCTTATACCATTCATAATGCCAACTGACTACTTCATCCCAGTATACCAAAGTACATTCATCTTTCTGATGTCGATTAAATAAAACAAGATATTCTTTTGTGAAGCGACATAATTCTTTATCTGGCATAACAACCAAACAAAACAAAGACAATACAATCATTGATATTCCACTCATCGCTAGATATGGTTTTAAAAATGTAATTAAAACACCACTAATCAATGTAACAATCAATAATCCTATTGGTTTCACATTTATCATTTTTTCATAAGTCTTATAATCTTTTGGTAAATTACGACTTTTTATAACTTGTGATTTCATACAAATAGTATTATAACATTTGTTTGACTATGATTCTTATTAGAATTTGTTATACTTATTAAGCATTATTTGAGGTAAAAGTGTGAAAAGAATTAGTAGTAGCAAGCATGATGAAAAGAAGTGGATATCCAC
>CAVKTV010000066.1:0-10479 GCA_963659075.1 Lachnospiraceae bacterium
GGGTGATATTATTGGGTATGAAAAAGGGTGATGATCAAGTATCTGAAATGATCGTACGAGTTTTATATGATGTTTTGAGTGATGTATCATTGATGGCAAAATTAACTAAGAAACCTTCTTATCAAGGTTGGTGTGATGCAATTCTTTCTCATTTTGATGGAAAACAACAAGATAGTATCTTTAAGTAGGGCGTGTGTATGAATGTCTTAGTCGTATGTGCTTCAGGAATGACAAGTAGTGTCATATGTGAAAAAATAAGAAAACAATTGAAAGACGAACATATTGAAGATGTGAAAGTTGGTTCGTGTGGAATATCTCAAATTCATAAATATGCGATACAAGCAGATGTTGTTTTGATAGCACCTCAAATTGAATATTTAAAGAAAGAAATAGATGACATGGGCTATACAAAATGTAAAATGCTGCCAAAAGATATTTATTCTAAAGAAGATGTGCATGAAGTAATTGATAGCATTTTGCATCCTGATGAAGAACAAAAAATCACAAAAGAAAATAAATTGATGAAATTCAATAAAATCATTGGTGAATTGACAGAAAATAAGTGGATGAGTTCAATATACTCTGGTATTTCTGCTACGTTACCAATATCCGTTATTGGAGCGATATTTACAATTATTCGTTCATTTCCAATAGAATCATATGTTGCTTTTATAGAATCTATTGGCATTGGAACACTTTTAGATTATGCAATTACAATGACTTTAGGAATGATATCTTTGTATATCGTTTTATTAACATCAAAAGCTTATGCAGAAAGATGTAATCAAAGTGCACCAAATGTAATGATATCTTCTGTGGTTTCATTTTTCTTGATTACAGAATCCATTCAAAATGGAAATGTAGATTTAACATATTTTGGAGTTAGAGGGATATTTACTGCATTAATCGTGTCTTTAGTGACTTCTGGTTTTGTTGTGTTTATTAAAGAAAAGATGCGTTACTTTGGTGTTGAAAATTTAAGAAGAGATATACAAGATTCATTGGTGTCTGTTTTTCCTGTATTACTAACTTGTGTTCTTTCGGTTTTGTTTATGTTATGTATTCATGCGCTTGTAGGAATGAGTTTTCCGTCCTATGTCGTTTTATGTTTACAAAAATATGTGGATCCATATGTTGGATCAAATATTTGGGCGAGTGTCTATATTCAAGCATTCGCACATGTTTTGTGGTTTTTCGGAATTCATGGTGGAAAAGTGATTGGCGTTTTAAAAGACCCAATCTATACACAATATTCTTATGCAAATTTGGCGGCGTATCATCTAGGTCAAGAATTACCATATGTTGTTACTTCAACGACTGCTCAGATGTATACATTTGGTGGTGCTGGATCCACTTTATCTTTAGTTATATTAATGTGCTTTTTTGCCAAGAGCCAGAAATTGAAAAACTTAGGGAAATTGTCTTTGCCTATGGGAATCTTCTTTATTAATGAACCAATTTTATTTGGCTTACCTTATGTTTTAAATCCTTTTATGTTATTGCCAATCATTGGAATTCCATTTATTTCTGGATCATTAACTGTTTTCTTGATGAGCATTGGATTTTTACCAAAATGTATTGGTGTTGAGATTCCTTGGACAACACCACCAATACTCTCTGGTTTATTAGAAGGTGGTTGGAAACTTGCTTTATGGCAGGGTGTTTTACTTGTATTACAAGGTTTAATTTGGTATCCGGTTTTTAGGCTTTTAGATAAAAAAGAATTAGAAAAAGAAAGCGCTTAACTTTGTGCCGAAAATTTGGCAAAAACCCGTATTCAAAGAATAATTTAAGATTGTTAGACTAGTTTTAGAAAAAAGTTGGGGATACCCAGAAAGGAGAAATCATGGAAAAATTCATGAATTGGATGGAAGTTCACATGATGCCTATTGCGGGTAAATTGGGAAACAATCGCTATTTAAAAGCTATTAGTTCAGGATTTATTGCAGTTATGGCAGCAACAATTGTTGGTTCCATCTTTACGCTAATTGGAAACCTTCCAATTACTGCTTGGACAAACTGGTTAACTGAAACTGGTCTATCAAGTATTTTGGCTTTACCTGGACAATGTACTACAGATTTAATTGCTGTATATGCAGTATTCTTTATTGCATATAGCTTAGCTAAATCATTTGATGTAGATGGTGCAGGTGCTGGCCTATCTTGCTTAGTTTCTTTCTTTATCGTTACAGGAAGAACTGCTTATTTCGCTACAGCAGCAGAAGATGCTGCTACAGTAAGTGCTGTAGCCACAACATATTTAGGAGCAAAAGGTTTGTTTACTGCGATGATTATTGCTCTAATTGGTGCGAGAATCTATGTGGCAGTTGTTAAGAAAGGTTGGGTAATTACATTACCTGAAAGTGTTCCACCTAATGTAGCGAACTCTTTCTCATCATTGATTCCTGCTTCCTTCGTTGTTGTAATCTTTTTGTTAGTTGCAATGTTATGTAATTTTACACCTTATGGTGACCTACATACAATGATCTTCACTGTCATTCAATCTAACTTGATGCGCTTTATTGGAAATAATGTTTGGTCATTCTTATTCTTTAACTTAATGACAAATCTTCTATGGTTCTTTGGATTACATGGTGGAAATATTGTTGGTTCTATTACAAACCCTGTTTATACACCATTATCACTTGAAAACTTAGCTGCTTTCCAAGCGGGTGAAAAGACAATGCCTTACATTATTACTGGTGCTTTTGGAAAATCCTTTACATTTGGTGGCGTTGGTACAATGTTTGGATTAGCGATTCTCATGTGTTTCTTTGCGAAGTCTAAACAGTATAAGATGTTAGGAAAATTATCACTTCCTACAACATTCTTCTTCATCAATGAACCATTGTTATTTGGTATTCCAGTAGTATTAAATCCTATGTTCTTCCTACCATTGATGTTTATTACACCAATTTTAGGATCATTAACATACTTCGTAATGAAAATCGGCTTAGTTCCAATTCCACACGGCTTACAAATTCCTTGGACGACTCCACCTGTTATTAACGGCTTTCTACAAGGTGGAATTGGACTGGCTATATGGGAAGTACTCATGATATTAGCGTCTATTGCATTATGGTATCCATTCTTTAAGATGGGTGATAAGAAAGCACTTGAAGAAGAACAAGGTATCACAAAATAATATGTAATGTTAAAAGGATGGAAAGTTTATAATGCAGTTGATCTTTCCTCCTTTTTTCTATAAATGAAATGATAAAATAACAAAAGAAAGAAGGTTTATTATGAAATTTATCGTACAATCAGATGATTATGGAATGACACCTGCTGTTGCGGATGGAATCATTTATGGAATTACACATGGTATTGTAAAAAATACAGGTTTGTTTTCTAACATGCCTTGGGCAAAAGAATGTGTAGAAAAGATTAGACCATATCTTGATGAAATTGCTTTTGGTATTGATTTAAATGCAAGTACAGGTTCTTCTTTGTTGGGATATGAAAAAGTGCCTAATTTGTGTCATGAAGATGGAAGCTTTTTAACTTCAAAAGAAAATCGAAAGGCAGATGAAACAGCAGTAAACCATGATCATGTAGATCATGATCAACTTTATTTGGAATTTGATGCACAAGTTCAAAAGTACATTGAACTTGTAGGAAAAGTTCCAGACTATATACACGCACATGCATATGGAACAGCTACTACTGAAAAAGTTAGACAAGAAATTGCCAAAAAATATGATCGTCCTTACACAAAAACTTTTGGTGATAAAAATTGTGGTGGATATGGAAAAATGGGTTGGTATATTATGGGAGCTTCTCCAGAAGGACAACTACAGGAAGATTTAAAAGCTTTTATTTTAGAAGATAAGGGTGAATTTTTAAAACAAGAATATGGATATCTTGTAACACATTGTGGTTATGCTGATGCTAGATTGTTTGGACTTTCAAGTTTTAATCTATGTAGAGTGAAAGATTTAGAAGCGTTAACAAGCGATGAAGTAAAAGAATGGGTAAAAGAAAATCAAGTTGAATTAATTACATTTAACGATTTGCCAAAAGAACTTTGGAAATAAAGGTAAAATAGTTTTAGAAGGAAAGAAAATGACACAAATATCTTTTTTGATCAAACCTGCATCATCTTTATGTAATTTAAGATGTAAATACTGTTTTTATAGTGATGTAAGTCATAATCGAGAAAATGAATCCATGGGTATTATGCAAAGTGAAGTTATGGATACTTTAATAGAGAAGTCATTAGAATTACCAGTCAATCAAGTGAATTATTGTTTTCAGGGTGGTGAACCATTGTGTGCTGGAATTGATTATTTCAAAAAGTTTATATCTAGTGTAAATGAAAAAAATATTCATCAGAAAAAGATACAATATTCAATTCAAACAAATGGAACATTATTAGATGATGAATGGATTAAACTCCTAAAGGAAAATCAATTTTTAGTGGGAATTTCTATTGATGGATTTGTTAAAAATCATGATTATTTCAGAAAAGATGTGAATGGAAAAGGTACATTAAAAAAGATTTTGTACAATCTAAGAAGATTAAAAAACGCAAATATTGATTACAATATATTAACTGTTTTAACAAAGGAATTATCGAAAAAACCAGAAGAATTATATGAATTTTATAAAGATAATGGTTTTGATTTTGTTCAAATAATTCCATGTTTACCATCTTTACAACAGAATGAGATGACAGATATATTTTCGTTAAAGCCAAAAGATTTTTCTGCGTTTTATAAGAAATTTTTTGATTTGTGGTTTGAAGATTTTCAAAGAGGAAGATATATGTCAGTGACATTGTTTGATAATATTTTGATGATGTATAAGGGTATTCTTCCTCAACAATGTGGAATGCTCGGAAGATGTCATATGCAAGTGGTAGTAGAAGGTAATGGAAATATATATCCATGTGATTTCTATGTATTAGATCAATATTGTTGTGGGAATATTATGAAAGATTCTTTAGAAGATATGATTCAAAATGATATTACGAAACAATTCATTTATGAAGATAGAAGAACATGTTCCTCTTGTTCAACATGTGAATTTTTACATATGTGCCATGGTAATTGTAAAAGATTATCTGTTTGTTATTATGATGAAAATGAGTGTGGTTATAAAGAATTTTTAACTTATTGTAAAGATAGAATGGCTTGGATTGCACAAAAAACGAAAACAATGTAAAAACGAAAGGAATAAAAATATGGCAGATAAACCAAATATACTCTATTTTGTGGCTGATCAAATGAGAGCAGATACACAACATTATTTAGGGAATCCTGCATCTGTTACACCTAATTTAGATAAATTAGTGGAAGAGGGCGTCGGATTTGAGAACGCTTATTGTCAAAATCCAGTATGTGTTCCGAGTAGGTGCAGTTTTTTAACTGGACTTTATCCACATACGACTGGACATAGAACAATGCATTTTCTACAAGAAGAAGATGAACCTAATATTTTAAAAACAATGAAAAAAGCAGGATATGAAGTTATATGGATAGGTAGAAATGATGTTGTTCCTTCAGATCATTCAAAAAAAGAATATTGTGATGAATATTATGATGGAATTGATCCAAGTAATACAAGAGATAAAGATTCTGATGTTATGAAACTTCTACAAAAGAGTCATGGACCTGCAAAAGAATTTCATAAAGATATGTATTCATTTTACATTGGAAAAGTGGATGAAAAGAAAAGTGGATATGCAGATGTGGGATGTGTTGATGCTTGCTTGAAGTATTTAGAGCGAAAGAAAAAAGAAGGAAATGATAAACCGTTCTTCGTCTATTGTACTTTGATGTATCCGCATCCTCCATATGGTTGTTGTGAACCTTGGTTTTCAATGATTGATCGTAATGCATTGCCACCACGTAAAAAATGGAATCCTAATAAACCTAAAATGTTAGTGGAAACTGCAAATCGTATGGATCTTCATGATTGGAGCGAAGAAAGATGGAATGAACTTCGTGCTGTTTATTTAGGAATGACAGCGAAGTGGGATCATCAATTAGGAATGGTGATTGATAAATTGAAAGAATGTGGTTTTTATGATGATACAAATATTTTCTGTTTTTCTGATCATGGTGATTATACTGGAGATTATGATATTGTTGAAAAATTACAAAACTGTTTTGAAAATGATTTAACGAATATTCCATTAGTTATTAAACCTTCAAAGAATATATCTTGTAAACCACGTGTGACAAAAGCACTTGCTGAATTAGTTGATTTATCAGCGACTGTATCTGAAATGACAGGTGTTGATTTGGATTATGTTCAATACGGAAAATCTTTAGTTCATGTTTTGAATGGAGATGAAGAACATAAAGAAGCAATCTTTAGTGAGGGTGGTAGACCATATGGTGATAAACCTTCAATGGAATTAGGACATGATAGTCCAGAAGATATGTATTGGCCTCGTTTATCTGTACAACATCAAGAAGATGGAGCGCATGGTAGAGCGACAATGTGTAGAATTGGAAATTTAAAATATACGATGCGTTTGTATGAAAAAGATGAACTGTATGATTTAAATAAAGATCCAGATGAACAAGTAAATGAAATTGATAATCCAGAATATGCACAAGATATTCTTCACATGCAAAAAACAATTCTGAAGTGGTATCAAGAAACAGCAGATTGGGTTCCAAATAGAAAAGATAAAAGATAAATGTAAATACTTTCAGAAATAAATTGTTGTATTTACAAAAAATGAGTGATAAATTAGTTATCATTCAAACACATAAAGCTATGATGGAGACAGACATTTCTTAAAGTATTTTAGAGAGTGTTCGTTTGGTGGAAGAACACATGCAATGGAAATGTTACTCACTCCTAAGCAGATTTGCTGAAACGAAAGAATTAGGTTGATCCGTAGACTTCACGTTACGAAGAAATAAAGTGCAGAAATATTTTATTTCTGAAACCGGGTGGTACCGCGTAAGATTTTACGTCCCGCTAGATATCAAATTCTAGTGGGATTTTTTATTCCCTGGAATTTTAAAACAATGTTGTTTGAAAAAAGGGGAAAGAATATGAAAAAAAGAAAAATGATTGCCGCAACAATGTGTATGTCATTGTTAGCAGGATGTGGAACTTCAAGTTCTACAACAAGTACTACAAGTACATCTACAGACAAAACGATAAACATCGCTGTTATGAATGATATGACAACGATGGATACATCTTTGATGACAGATGAAACTTCATTCAATATGGCATCTCTTTGCCAATCTGGTTTAACACAATTTGGAGAAGACAAAGAAATACATCTAGATTTAGCGGAAAGCTGGGATGTAAGTGATGATGGATTAACATATACATTCCATTTGAGAGATGGTATTCAATGGTCTAATGGTGAAGCAATTACCGCAAATGATTTTGTATATGCGTTTAGAAGATTGGTTGATCCAAACACAGCGAGTGAATATTCCTATATCATGAGTTCTTTGAATGTTGTGAATGCGGATGATGTAATTAATGGTGAAAAGTCTGTTGAAGAACTTGGTGTAGAAGCAAAGGATGATCAAACATTTATTGTTCATTTATCAGTTCCTTCTACAGTATTCATTTCTTGTATGACAAATCCACAGTTCTATCCATTAAATGAAGAATTTGTAGAAGAACAAGGTGATCAATATGCTTTGACACCAGAAAATATGTTATATAGTGGTGTTTATACTATGACAGAATGGTCTAGTGGAAATCATTATACATTTACACATAACGATGCATATTGGGATGAAGAAAACTATCCACAAGAAACGATCAATGTTGAACTTGTTCAAGAAACACAAACAGCTACATTGATGTATGAATCTGGTAGTTTGGATTTCTTAACATTAACTGGTGAAATGGTGGAACAATATAAAGATACAGAAGGTTATCAAGCTATATTAACTTCAGGTATTTGGTGGTTGGCACCAAATATGGAAGATGAATATCTATCCAATGAAAATCTAAGAAAAGCTATTAGTTATTCTATCAATCGTGAAGAATTAACTGAAAATGTATTAAAGACAGGTGCTATTGAAGCGGATGGCTTAATAGCGAAGAATCTTGTGAGTGATAGTGATGGTACAGACTTTAGAGATGTTGCGGGTGATTATACAGAATATGATCCGGATAAAGCGAGTGAATATTATAAAAAGGCTGTAGAAGAATTAGGAAAAGACGCTGTGATTGAAATTATGTATGACGATGCAGCTGATTCTAGTAAAGTCGCAACAACATTGGAACAAATGATTACAGAATGTTGTGATGGTATTACAGTTACACTTTCTTCTAATCCAAAAAAGACAAGAATTTCTAAGATGCTAGAACATGATTTCTCAATTGGTTTAACTAGATGGGTGCCAGACTATGCTGATCCACAATCTTACTTGGATATTATGATGTCTACAGCTTCTATGAACTTTGGCTCTTATAACAATGAAGAATTTGATGCATTAGAAATGAAAGCTACAAGAGGTGAAGATTCTACAGATGTAGATGCTCGTTTCAATGATTTAGTAGAAGCTGAAAGAATCTTAATTGAAGAAGATCAAGGAATTATCCCACTTTATCAAGAAGGTGGAGCAGTTCTAGTAAATCCTGATGTAACTGGATATATTCCACTTGTATTAGGAACAGGAACTTGGAGACATATGACAAAGAAATAGGAGATTAGTTATGGAATTTAATGTAAACAAATATAGACACCATTATTGGTTCCAAAAAATCAATGAAGTTCCTAGAGCTTCCTTTAATGAAAAAGGAATCAGTGATTTTGTCTGTGCATTCGCAAAAGAACACAATTTAAAATACAGACAAGATGAAGTTTACAATGTATTTGTATTTAAACCAGCTTCAAAGGGTGCAGAAAATGCATCACCATTGATTTTGCAGGCACACATGGATATGGTTCCCGCAAAACGTCCTGGTTCTAATCATGATTTTGAAAAAGATCCAATTGAACTAGTAGAAAGAGATGGATGGCTTTACGCAAAAGATACGACACTAGGTGCAGATGATGGACTTGGTGTAGCGTATATGCTGACAATTCTAGAAGATGATAGTATTGTTCATCCTTCATTAGAATGCATTTTCACAGTACAAGAAGAAGTTGGATTGGGTGGTGCTCTTGCGATGAAACCTGAAGATATTCAAGCGGATAGAATGATTAGTTTGGATAGTATGAATAATGATGTTGCGGATTTATGTTGTTCAGGTGGATGTTATATCAACACAAAGAAAACAATGAACATGGTAGAAAACAATGATCCAACATATCAATTACATATTGGTGGATTACAAGGTGGACATTCTGGTGCAGATATTCACTTAGAAAAAGGTAACGCAAATGTAATTGCGGTTAGAATTTTAAAAGAAGCAATCGATAGTAATATTGATATTCATTTTGTAAGTATGCAATGTGATTCTAGATCCAATGCAATTCCTCCAGAATCAGATATTGTATTCACTTCTAAAACAGATAAATCAGAATTAGAAAAGATAATATCTGAAATTAGTTCAGATATAAAAGAAGAATTGAAGTCTAGTGATTCAAATTACGCACATACATTGAATGTAGTTGAAACTGTTAAACAATGTGCTGATCAAAAAACAACAGATGATATATTGAATTTTATGTATATTTGTCCAAATGGTTTTCAACATAAATCAATGGCAATTGAAGGGTTGACAGTAACGTCTTTAAATCTAGGTTCTATCTCAACAAAAGATAATACAATTTCTATTCAATACTTTGTTAGAAGTATGTTCGAATCAGCAGTAAAAGATATCGCAAATAAAATTAAAGTATGTGCGAATATATTTGGATTAGAATATCAAATAAGTGATTTCTTCCCGGGTTGGGAATATGAAGAAATATCACCTATTCGTGATAAGTTCGCAAAAGCACTAGAAAATCATGGAAAGACATTAAAGAAAGTTGCAGAACATGGTGGATTAGAAGTTGGTGTATTCTCTGCACTACATCCTGGTTTGGATATTACAACTGTTGGTGCTGTTTGTGAATATTTCCATACTTTTGATGAGAGATTAAATATTAAATCATTTAATCTAGGCATAGAAATTATAAAAGATATTTTAGATCAATGTACAAAGGACTAAGTAAAAGAGTATGACATATTATCAGTCATACTCTTTTATTGAGCTTATTTTGCTTTTCGAAATAACAGATCATATGCATAAAATGGAACTGCGTAAAATCCAGCAGAATTATTGAAAGCTCTTGAAGCAATTAATATCAAGTAATCTTCACCGATTTCCATAAACATGTCATCTGCCAGCCATTTTACTGGGAATACTTTTTCGAGAGGACCATTTTTATCATTTAGGCAATTCATCCCCGACTGAAACTTTTTTCAGTTGGGGATGAATTGATAACAATTATTTTTAGAAATATCTTTACTGTACCGAATTAGGTACAGTAACTTTTCCTCCTGGTTCTATAATGATGGCACTAGGAGGTTAACAGATGTATAAGGTATTGAA
>CAVKTV010000067.1:0-2566 GCA_963659075.1 Lachnospiraceae bacterium
AATATAGAATAACACCATCACTAACCGAATGACTTGGTAAATAATATCAATCAATGTATCAGATAAAAAAATAATACTGCTTGATGCATCACTTTGAATCAATGCATATAAATCACCTTGTTCATAAGTAGTATCAATTGGTCTATGATTTAATGAATCACTTAATTGATGATAAATTTTTTGATTCAAATAGATTTGAATCATACTTTTCATTTTTTTGAATAAAACATGATTTATGAAATGATAACAAAGAAATAAAACTAATACTGTATAGATAAGATTAGAAACGTTTACTAACCCATTGATTGTAATGTAGGAAGTTAAGTTACTCATCGCATTTGTGGCAAGTAATAAAACAACACTACAAACAATAGAAATGATTCCAACCAAAACATAATATAACTTTAATTTGGAATATTGATTTAGAACTTTTTTCATTAGAATGCCTTCTTAAATGACTATATACCTTTTAACAGTATAGTCAATTTCCCCTTTCGCCAAAAACACATTGAGTTAAAAGACTATCATATCTAACTAATCTTTCTTTGCATTTTACTTCATTGAAAATATTCTGATCATTTAATGATTGAGCTGGACATATCTTACAAAATTTTCGCGCCCAACAATCAATACAATTTTCTTTGTTTCTTTTTCTAGATGGTACGTTTTCTAATATTTTTTTATAAGTATTTATATTCCATTCTTTTAAATTCCCTAATTTTGTGATTGGATAATTTACATACATTTGACACGGATAAATATCACCATTAATAGAAATGCAAATTCTATTACATCCTGCATTACAAAATAAATCACTTTGTTTTTCTTTATCGAACGCTGAAAATATGAATCCATCTTCTGTATTGATTTCTTTATCTCTTATCATATCTTGATTTTCAATAGAATTTACTTCCAACTTTTTGCATCCACTTACTGGAACAACATCAATATGATTTGTCGGAATCAAAAATTTATCAGATAGTATTTTTCTTAATTGAGAAATAGAAATTCCACTTCTAACATGATTCATAGTATAAGTTGCTTCTATCGCCACAACATTATCTTTTAATAATTTATAATTATTTTCTACTAGATTATAAGAATTACTTCTTTGTTGATTATGAATTTCAGCAGGACCATCTATACTAGCTGTTATATTTATCTTATTGTTATTTACTAGATTAATAATTTCTTGATTACATTGTGTTAAATTTGTTACTAATCCATATTTAGGAATTTCTTCTAGCTCTTTACTATTAAATAAGTCTTTGAATTTGTTACATATTATTGCTATCTCTTTATATGCAATTAAAGGTTCTCCGCCAAAAAACATTACTCTATTTATTCTTCGTATATGACTGCTTTTTATAAAAGTGAAGATATCACCAATTGTCTCTTTATCAATATTTTTATCATTATCATTCTTTTGGGTAAATTTCCCATAATTAGCATAACAATACGAGCACTTTAGATTACATTGATTTGTAACATTAATGACAAGCATATTTAATATACCTGTTTGAAACCAATTAGTATGAGTTAAAACAGCTTCTTCTCTGTCTCCAAATTCTTTATCTAATATACTTTCCAAATCCATATCATCTAATCCATTTTGATATGTTAAAATTCTACTCGCAAATTCTGTTGGAATTTTATATATTATATTATTTTTTACATTATAAAGAATTGATTTTTCAGTGTTTGTTTTAATTATATGAATATTAGATAGATTATAATTCTCTTTCATAAGTCTCTCCCATTCCAAAAAGAAAGCCAGGAATTCCTAGCCTTCATTTCTGCAGAACTTTAGCAATTAACACAACCAATTCCACAACCGCCTTTTACATCACAATTTACTAATGGTAAGTTGTGTTCAGCGCTTTCTAATGATACTTCTTCAAATAATACTGTCATGTTTTTTCTTCCTTTCTGAAATTAGTCTAACATTCTTATTTTGTATATCAATAACCGCACGTTTACTAACCTTACATCTAATCGTTGTTCCAATTAACATCACAAGCATTAATTCTAGGCACAATATAATTAATTTTGATATTATTTGTATTTTCTTTAAATACCATTTCACTTATTTTTGTATAATTAGCTCCAAATAAACAACATAATTCAATTAATAACAACTTCTTTAATACTATTTTTCTTTCCATGCTATTTCCTCCTGATGCTTTACGGATTCTATCATCATATCTGTATTATTTTTCAAAACGCTGTTTACTAACCTTTTAAATTTGTTAAATGTATCCAATCATAAAGATTTATACTTAATATACTAAGGAGATAATGATATGTTAGTTAATTCTTACCTAAATGATAATGAAACTCAGTTATTGTTTCGCTCTATTGCAGGTGCGTATTTTAAAAATCAAAGAATAATAAAAAATTTATCTTTGGGTGAAGCTTCTAGGTCATTGCATTTAAATAAGGGGTTTTTATCTGATCTTGAACATGGAAATCGTCATTTTCCAGATGGAATTATTTACCAATTAAATAATTTTTATTCTTGTCAATTTAATGATTCCACTTCTATAAAAAAAGATACCGAAGATAA
>CAVKTV010000067.1:2576-10165 GCA_963659075.1 Lachnospiraceae bacterium
GAAGATAAATTGTCCAATGCATATAACTATCTTTTTCAAAGACAAACCTCTAAAGAGAATATTATTCTTAAAGAAACTATGGCAGAAAAAAATACATATGAAAACTCATATGCTTTTTTTACTTATAAAATTCTTGAACTATTTTATCATCTAAGAGTATCTCATGATTCAGATTTAGTTGCGAAATGTAAAACCTTTTTAGACGATTATATTTACGCTTTATCCAATTATGAAAAAGCAATTTATTTTAGCTTGTTAGCTTTATTTTATAAAAGAAAGCACTCTACCTCAAAACTTGCTCATGATTATATTGAGCTTTCAAATTCTTTTTGTTCTAAAGACTCTATCATTTTTGCGATGAATTGTTTTCAAGAAATAGCGATATTAGGTGAAATGAATAGACCAGTATTAGCTTTGTTAATGTGTCAAAAAGTTAAAGTTATATTAAAAGAACTTAACAACTATAAAAGATTATCAGATATTGATTTATTTGAAGGAAATTGTTTGATTCTATTAGGAGAACAAGAAGAAGCTCAAACAAGATTAAAATCTATTTTAGAACTTAAAAATAATGAACTCAGTTCAAATACAAGTGCTACCATTCAATCATTAGCGTTCAGTTTTATTATTGATCATAAATATCAAGAATGTATTGAAATAGTTAAATCTTTAAAAAATAAATTAACTGATGATATGCAATGGTATTTACCCTTCTGTTTATATCAACTAAAAGATTTATATGAATGCGAAGAGTCAATTAAAAGAGTATATGCAAATTCAACTGATATTAACAAACATTTCTTATTAGCTATTCAATATCGAATTCATGATGATATCCATAACTTTATAGAGGAAAGTAAATATTTCTACTATTCTACTTTAAATAAATCAAGTTATGATAACGTACCTATCATTTTGAATTTCATTTTAGATTTCGTTCAAGAAAAGAATGATCAATCTTTATTAATCAAAGTTCTATTAGATCTGAACAAATATCACGAAAATAATTTAACATCTTCAAATAGTGAATTATTAAAATAAAGAAACATCATTCATACTCATAATATGCTTTTTTAACATATTTCTTTGATACGATCATTGGTTGTCCTAAAGCATATACATCTGTTATTTGATATGTTTCATCTAATAAAACAAAATCTGCGTCTTTTCCTTTTTGAATTTGTCCTTTGTTTGTAAGTAGTAAGGCATCCGCAACATTCTTTGTGATAATAGATAAGGCAATCGATGGATCAATATGTTGATTGATGATCATAGAGCGAATAACTTCATACAATGTTTGCATCTTACCAATTCCCATTGCACGAATTGTCATATCTTCGTTCCATATTGGGAATGATCCATTAGCGTCTGATGATAATGTAATTTGTGATAAAGGAATTTGTTTTAAAGTTTCTACAAGTAAAGTATCTGTATCTTCATCTGCGGTAAAATCAATATATCCACCCATTTTTGCGAATGCGATCGCATCTTCATATTGGTTTGCACAATGAGTTGGTCTAAATTGTGTAATTGGAATATCTGTTTCGTTTACGATTTCCATGATTTTTTTAAGACCATCTTTACCTTTACCTGTATGCATATGAACAATACCAGGTTTCTTCGATAATAGTCCTGCAGTTCTACATTGCGTTGCGATACGTGCGAGTTCTTGTTTCGTTGGTGCAGAAGAACGATGATCACTGATTGCGACTTTTGTACCAATAATTTCCTCAACAAACGCAATATCTTTTCCAATGTCACCTGTTAATGTAGTTGTAGGAACTGCATAAGATCCAGTTAAACAATACGCACTCATTCCTTCTTCTTTTAATGCTTTTGTTTTCGCAACTAATTGTGCGATGGATTTTACATGTGCATCTGTTCCTAATAAACCTACAACAGAAGTAACACCATATTGCACACAATCTTTTACTTGTAGTTCGCAAATTAAAGAGGCAAACCCATTTTCTCCTCCACCTCCAATGATATGAACATGTTGATCAATGAAGCCTGGTACTAAATATTTATTTGTTGCGTCGATTTCTTCATGTTCATAAGAAAAATGAATATTCTGTTTTATTTCTATGATTTTATCATCACAGATTAAAACATCTTGGATTCCAAGATCTTCGGGTGCATAAATATGTGCGTTTCTAATAATCTTAAACATGATGACCTCTATTGATGAATAATGGATTCACATCTTTCCACAAAGATATCTTGATGATCTTCTTTATAGATGTTTGTTTTTAATTCAAAGTATGTTTTTTCTTGTTCGAGTTGTTTAGCAATTGTTTCTTTTAAAATAGCTTTCGCTTCAAAATCATAAATACGATCTACTAATAAAGTCACACAAGAAACAATTGCGCATGATACAGAGGCAATGATCAATCCTAGATTCATTCCAATGCTAGTACCAATTGCGAGAACTCCTGCAGCACTTGCACTTAAAGCGATACCTGTAATGGTTAGGATGTTATGTGTGTTTCTATATCCAATAGATGCACTTGTAGATTGTTGAATCGTTGTATTTAATTTCTTGATATATTCTTGAATGTTCATAAGATTCCTTTCAAAAAATCCGAATATAAAATCCGGATTTTATTTATTTGTATTTTCTGGAAGATAAAAGATTTGTTCTCCATCTTTAGACAACTGATAATTTCCTCTTGCGTAAGATTCTACATAATCAGGATCCTGCAACTTTTCTTTTTGTTGTGTAAGATATGTATTCTCATCTTTTACTTCTTGTAGTTTTGCCTGTACTTCAGCTAATTGTTGATTTAGTTTAACAGTTGTTGTGATTTCATTGACTGCAGAATAAATCATCCATGCGGAAAGAGGCAATAAAACAATAGGAACGATCTTTCTTGCGATTGGTAGACCATTAAACTGTTTCTTCTGTTTCTTCTGTTTTTTCTTCTTTGTGTTTTTCATATCTTGTCACCATTATTATTCTAACACGTCATTCTCATTTGTGATGCGACTTTCTGATACAATTTCATACATATCAGAAGCTTCTGCTTTTCTTTTGACTTCTTGAACAGATAAAACTCTAACTTCCATCTTACGACTACCAAACGTTACACCAACAATATCACCAACATTTACTTCATGAGATGGTTTTACTACTTTCCCATTGATTTCAATTCTTTGGTTTAATGCGAGTTCTTTTGAAACGGTTCTTCTTTTTAAGATTCTTGAACATTTTAAGTATTTATCAATTCTCATGTACGGACTCCTTTGCCTTTTGGATACATTGAACTGCCATCTTTAAATCATTCTTGGATTTTGGTAATAAAACAATAATACATTTATTTGCGTATCTTATCGTAATATCTTTTGATATCTTTGTGAATGCTTCAAATAGTTTTACACCATCAACATGTTGTGAATATAAAGATGAAAAAGTAATTTCCATTTGATTTCTGATTTCTCTATAAGATTGTACAATTGGATCTTTTAGGGCAATATCTAATTCTTTCTTATCAAATAAAGCTTTTACTTCTTTTGGTAATTTACCATATTGATCTTCAATTTCTAAACGATATGCATGTAATTGTTGTTCCGTTTTTAACGCATCAAATTTTTGATACATATCTAATTTATCAAAATCATCATTTGTGAAAGAATCTGGGATATAACTTGTTTTCTTGATACTTGTATTTGGTTTGATTTCTTGATGTTCTATTTCTTTACCACTCTTTTTTGCTTGAATTGCTTCTTCAAGCATTTCAATATACATATCAATACCAACCGTATCAATAAAACCAGATTGTGATGGACCTAATAGATCTCCAGCACCACGAATCGTAAGATCACGCATTGCGATTTTATAACCGGAACCTAAAGACGCAAATTCTTTAACTGCGTTTAATCGTTTTTGTGCAATCTCTGTAAGTTGTCTATGTTGAGGAATCATCAAATAAGCATACGCTAAACGATCACTTCTTCCTACTCTACCTTTAATCTGATAGATTTGTGCTAATCCAAAATTCTGTGCATCTTCTATCATGATTGTATTTGCGTTTGGAACATCAATTCCATTTTCTACGATTGTCGTACAAACAAGAACATCGATTTCATGTTGATTAAATCGCAACATCGTATCTTCAATTTCTTCTTTTCCCATTTGACCATGTACACAACCTATCTTAGCTTCAGGTATTAAATGTTGTAATTTACGTACTCTGTTATAGATTTGTTCAATATTGTTGTATAAATAAAATACTTGTCCATTTCTACTTAATTCTTTTTCAATAGCGTTTTGAATTAAACCATCATTCTTTTCTACAACATATGTTTGTACAGAATAGCGATTCATTGGTGGTGTTTCTAGTTGTGATAATTGTCGTATTCCTACTAAAGACATTTGTAATGTACGTGGAATTGGTGTAGCACTCAATGTTAAAACATCGATTCCATTTTTCATTTCTTTGATTCGTTCTTTATGTTCTACACCAAATCTTTGTTCTTCATCAACAATCAATAAACCAAGATCTTTAAATTTGATATCTTTACTTAATAAGCGATGTGTTCCAATCACAATATCAACTTTACCTTCTTCTAGATCTTTTAACGTTTTCTTGACTTCACTATTTGAAACATAACGATCTAATACTCTAATTTCAACAGGATATCCTTTATATCGATTGATATACGTATGAAAATGTTGTTCCGCAAGAATCGTTGTAGGACATAACATCGCTACTTGTTTGTTATCAGTTACAGCTTTAAATGAAGCAATCACTGATACTTCTGTTTTTCCAAAACCAACATCACCACATACTAATCGATCCATTGGTTTATCACTTTCCATATCTTTTTTGATTTCTTCTACTGCTTTCTTTTGATCAGGTGTTAATTCATAAATGAAATCATCTTCAAATTTCTTTTGTTCTTCAGAATCTTTTGAAAATGCATATCCAATATGTGTTTCTCTATTTGCGTATAATGAAATCAATCTTTCCGCAATATTCGCTACATTTTCTTGTAGTTTTTGTTTTGTCTTTTCCCAATCACCACTACCTAGTTTATTTAATCTAGGTACGACACCTTCTCTTGATACAAATTTTCTAACCAAACGGAATTGTTCTAGAGGTACTAATAATTCCGCATTACCTCTATAAACAACTTTCAAGAAATCACTTTTAATACCTTGGAATTCTCTTGTTTCAATTCCAATATATTGGCCAACACCATAAGTCGCATGAACGATATAGTCTCCTGGTTTGAGATCTTCATAATGGTGAAGTACTTCTGCACTTCTAAATTTATTTTCGTATCTTCCTCTATGATGATGTAGTTCAAATATTTCTGCAGCTGTATATACATTCAGTTGTGTTCCAATATGAAAACCTTGTACATAATCTGAAAGATACAAATGAATTCCTTGAGTTAATTCACTATTGGAATGAATCATTTGATAAGGAATTTTGTTATCAATACAGATTTCAATAACTTTCTTTAATTCTTTTTCGTTTAAAGCAATGACATTTTTTTCTGGTGTATGAATCATTTTTAAACGAATATCTAATGGTTCATTTGGTAGATGTAATTCACCAATCATAGATATATTATCCATGAATGGTTCTTCATTCACTCTCTTACAATCTAACGCAATTCTAGAATAATCATGATAAACAGAATACTTAGGTAGCATTTTTCCTTCTTGGACCATTTCTTGAATGTACGTTATAGAATCATCTAATAAACTCTTAATAGAATCTGATACTTTTGTAGGATCAGAAATAATAAGTGTTGGACGATCCATATACTTCCAAATACCACTAGCTTTATCTAATAACGCAGTAAAAGGATACATTCTTCTTTCAAAGATATGACTTTCTAATGATGTTAAGTCAGATTCAATATCACCAGATATATTCCTTGTATCTTCACTCATTATCTTTCTAGCTTTTGTACAGATTTCTTCTATTTGTTCATCTGTAAATAAAACATCAGAAGCAGGAACGATTTTTACTGTATTGACTTGTTGAATTGTTTTTTGTGTTGTGACATCAAAGAAACGAATAGAATCTATCTCTGTATCAAAGAATTCAATACGAATTGGATTTTCATAGTTAATAGAATATACATCGATAATGCCACCTCTACTTGCGAAAGATAACGGTTGATCAACATGATTGGTTTGTGTATAACCACCTTTGATTAATCGTTCTTTCAAATCATCCATATCGATTTCTTTTCCAACAGATAAATCAATCACACAATCTTTAAAATCAGATGGTTCAGGTAAAAAGCGTAATAAAGCACTTGGGCAAGTAATAACAACTTGATGTGGATTCTCTAAAAGAGATGCCATCGTTTCTACTTTGATAGCTTGCATTTCTGGAGAGTTGGCAATCGCCTCTACTCTTAACGACTCATCCGAAGCAAAAAGAGCACATTCTTCATCAGAGAGAAAAGATGAAATTCTCTCATATAAGCGTTGTGCTTGATATAAATTTTGTTTTACAACTAACAAAGATCGTTTACGATGTTGAAAAGACGCTGCAATCGTTAAAGCTTCTTGAATGACTGTGTTAAATGGAATATCTGAATTTTCTTCATCTAATAATTTAACTGCAGGATTATCTTCCAATTCATCTAATAACCACTTCGGTATTTTTTCATTACTCATATCTACTTTTTAATATTGTATTGATTCATAACTTTATCCATAGGTTCTGTTACCCATGCATACGCTGCATCTGCGCTATCTTTTAACGCAAATTCAAAATCTTCTTTTTCTACTTTTGGAACAGGTGAAAGTACCCAATCAGGAACTAATTCATGATTTCCTCTACTTGAATGTCCTACACCTATTCTGATTCTAGCGATTTCACTTGTACCTAAATGATTGATAATGGATTTCATTCCTTTTTGTCCACCAGCAGAACCATTTTTTCTAATTCTTACAGAACCTGTTGGAATATCCATATCATCATGCATGATCAAGATATCTTGTGGATTAATATGATAATAATTCACTGCTTGAATGACTGCATTTCCTGATTCATTCATGTAAGTTAATGGTTTCATTAATAGTACTGATTCTCCATTGATTTTCACGGAAGTAATATTTGCGTTCCACTTCTTTGTATTCAGTGTTGTATTACATTTATCTAAAAGATAATCCATGGCCATAAAACCAGAATTATGTCTTGTCTTTTCATATTCTTTTCCAGGATTTCCTAACCCTACAATTAACTTCATTCCTTTATATCCTCTTCTTCATCATTTGAAACTTCAATTGTTTCTTCTTCAACTGGTTTTTCAACTTCTAAACCAAGTTGTTTGATCCATCTTTCACCAATTCCACTCTTTGCGAAATTTTCTAACATTGGCTTACATTCATCATATTTTTCAGTATTTCCTTGTTCTTTATAAAGATAAGCTGCAGTTGCGTTTGCGATAGATTTATAAATACCAATCAAAGATTTAGAGTATTGATATTGACTATAGTTACCAGATAAAAGATCTTCATAAAAACTTAATCCTTTATCATCTTCATTTTCATAGAACTTATTTACTTCATTTCCTAATTCTTTGACCAATTGATTATTTAAAACATCACTATATTGATC
>CAVKTV010000068.1:0-9937 GCA_963659075.1 Lachnospiraceae bacterium
CCCCGACTAATTTTAGAGCTCATTTTCGTAAAACCCCGAGTGATTTTACTTAACCCTTTTATTTTTGGTGTAAACCCCAGAAGTCGTCCCCACTAAACTTTGGACTTCCCCCATAAGAATTTGGTTTACCTAAGCTCATTCAAAGATTCCACCAATTGTGATATTTGAATCTAATGAAGTGATAATTTCTTTAGAAGATTCATATAATTCAGATACTGTGTAGTAATCTTTATTACATTGTTGTGCTTGTAGTGTTTCATCAGATACTACATTCATTGGATGTACTTGAATGTTATATCTTAAATCTGGATAAGTACCTTCCATTGTTGTATACGTTAGATCTGCACATACATTATCAATAACAATAGATCCATCTTCATTTTTTGTAATATCTAGACTCGCACACATTCCAACTAGATTCTCTTGATTTAATTGTGTGGATATTAGATTTCCCATTGCGTAAAATACTGGTTTATTATTTACCCATTGAAATGGTTGAATGACATGCGGATGATTTCCTACAATGACATCTGCACCTGCTTTCGTCAGTTCATCTGCGAGTGTATATTGTGTATCATTAACTTCATGAGAATATTCTGTTCCCCAATGCATAGATACAATCACAACATCATTTTCATTCTTTGCTTGTGTAACTTTATTCAACATTTCCTCTTCATGAGATGGAAAATAATTTACTTCCCAAGAATAATCAGGTTCAATGCCATTTGTATTTTCACAATACGCTAAGAATGCGATTTTGATTCCGTTGATTTCAATGGAAGGAATTTCGTTATACTCTTCTTCTGTAGAATTTGTTCCACTCATCAATACATTTGTTTGTGAATTCCAAAACGCTCTAGAACTTTGTACACCTGTAAATCCTTTATCCAAACAATGATTGTTTGCGGTAGAAACAAGATTGAATCCTTTTGAAACCATATAACTTCCAAATTCTTTTGGAGAATTAAAAGTTGGATAACCACTCAATCCTAATTCTGTTCCACCTAATATTGTTTCTTGGTTGTAGTAAGCTAGATCATAGTTATTTACTACATTTAATACTTCATCTAATTGTTTAGAGAAGTTATACGTTCCATCTTCATTTGCGTCTGTATAGATTGAATCATGTAGTAGACCATCACCTGTTAGAAATAAACGTATTTTATTACTATTTGGTGTTGTAGTTGGTTCTACAGTTGATTCATTTGTTGAAATGGTTGTTGTTTCTTTTTTCTCTGTTTGATTTGTGAACAAGTAAATCAATGCACAAATGCCAGTACAAACAAGAACCAAAGAAATGACTAGTAAAAATACATGAATTTTATGTATTTTTCGTTTTCTATTCGGCATAATCTCCACCAGAAATGCCGTAGTATTCTTCCATTGTCATATTTGGATCAGAATTGTATAGATTCGTTGCCTCTTCTACACCAATATAACGGAAATGCCATGGCTCATATGTATAGCCAGTTACTTCTTCTTTTCCTTCTGGATAACGCATGATAAATCCATATTCATGTGCGTGTTGTGCTAACCATTGTCCTTCTACGGTATTCGCAAAATCTTGGTTTAAGTTATAACCATTCGCTTCACAAGAAATATCAGCTGTTAATCCTGTTTGATGATCTGAATATCCAGGTCTAGAAGAATACGTATCTGCAGCTTCTTGTCCATCTCTTGCGACATAGCTATTGTATAGTTCTGTTTGATATTCTGCACTTCTATAAGCAGAAGTAACAACTGGATAAACGCCATCCGCATTAGCAGCCGCAAACATATTCGCAATCGCATCTGCAGCTTCTTGTTTCATTTGTACGTCACCATATGTCGTAGAAACGGATATATTCACTAAATCACTAGGAACATAACCATCTGGTAATTTATGTTTTTTATTCGCAATGATCAATAAACTATCTGTACTTGTAAATCTAGGATCAGATTCTGGATCAATTGTTGGTTCTACAGTTGGTTCTGTTGTTGGTGTTGGTTCTGTAGTAGGTTCTACTGTACTTGTTTCTTGTTTTGTATCTTGTTTATAATCATTTACTAAAACACAACCAATCACACCTACAAGAAATACAAACATTACAATAAAAGATATTAATAATTTTTTTGTCATTTCTATTACTCTCATATTATGCATGCATGTTAGAAATCATATATTCTACGATCTTCGCACAATGTACTGCAGCTTTCCCTTCGAACTCTTCATAGGAAACAACAGTTTCTTCATCTGCTTTATCAGAAATCGCACGAATGATTACAAATGGAATATCATTTAGATATGCTGCTTCCGCAATCGCTGCACCTTCCATTTCACAACATTCCGCATGGAAGTTATCACGAATCCAATTCTTCTTTTCTGCTTCACAAATAAATTGATCACCAGATGCAACTCTACCTTCATAAACAGATACTTCAGGTGCTGCCTTTTCAACCGCTTCTTTCGCTAGCTTTCTTAAACTTTCATCTGCTTCAAAATATACTTTTCCTAAAGAAGGAACTTCACCTAAGGCATAACCAAAGTTTGTCGCATTCACATCATGGAAGATTGCGTTTGTGGAAACAACGATATCTCCAACATTAATATCATTATTTAATGAACCAGCAACTCCAGTATTCAATACATGTGTGACATGAAATAAATCACATAATACTTGTGTGCACATTGCCGCTCTTACTTTACCAACACCACACTGTACAACGACTACGTCCATTGTACCTAACTTACCTTCGCAGTATTCTTGTCTAGCAACAGTAACAGTATTTGTGATTGTCATTGCTTCTTTTAAATGAGAAACTTCAACATCCATCGCTCCAATAATTCCAATTTTCATATCTTTCTCCTCTTATTGTGGATACACTAGATGTGATTCATCAATACACTCTAATGTATTCTCTAAATATCTCTTTGCCCAATATTTCGCAACACTTAAATTCTGATCTAAGTAGTTACCACATTCAATCGCAGTAGCTCCTGGAATCTCTCCTTCAAAGTTTAAAACAAACGTAAACATTTCTTTAACTAGATCAACAACATCTTTACTTTCATAATTTCCATGAAGAATCATGTAGAAACCTGTTCTACATCCCATTGGGCCAAAGTATACGACTCTATCTTTCCATACTTCGTGATTTCTTAGAAATGTTGCACCTAAATGTTCAATTGTATGTGCTTCTGCAGTAGACATCACAGGTTCTACGTTTGGTTTTGTTAAACGAAGATCAAATGTTGTTAATACTTCATTACCAACATGATCCTTTCTACTTACATAAACACCAGGTTCTAACAATAAATGATTGATTGTAAAACTAGCAATTCTTTCCATATTAAATCATTCCTTTCTCTTTCATCTGTTTAACTAAAAATGTCATTCCGATTGTCTTCGCATCATGAATTTTACCATTTATAATCATTTCAGTAATTTCATCCAATGTATATTTTGATACATTGATATTTTCATCAACATCTAAATGTTGTCCTTTATATGCACCTTTTTTCGCATAATACATGCCAATTGTTTCTGAATCATACGCAGGTGTTGGATACATCAATCCAAGATATTTCCAATCTGTTCCTTCATAACCAACTTCTTCTACGATTTCACGCTTTGCGGTATTTAGATCATCTTCCCCAGCTTCTCTTTTTCCTGCAGGATATTCTAATGTTACTTCAGATTGTGCGTATCTCCATTGTGATACAAAGAAGAATTTACCATCTTCATCTTCCAAGGCAATTCCAACACCACCTGGATGTTCTACAACGATTCGATTCGCAATACTTTGATCTGGTAACTCTGCTTTATCTTCTCTTAAATTTACAATATTTCCTTGATAGACATAATTTTGAGAGATTGTTTTTTCTTTTAAGTCCGACATATCTCCTCCTAATGCGTATAATTATAGTATATTTGGGAGAATTATTATATGAACAAAAAAGTATATTTTGCGGGAAGTATTCGTGGTGGACAAAATGATACGCAGCTGTATCATGATATCATTTCATATATCAATCAAACCGATCAAGTATTAACAGAACATGTTGGAGATGTACATCGTTCTATTCAAGAACAATCTAGAGATAAAGATTCTTTGATTTATGAACAAGATACTGCTTGGTTAAGAGAATGTGATATTGTGATTGCGGAATGTACGCATCCTTCCTTAGGTGTTGGATATGAATTGGCGTATGCGGAAAAGTATGATAAACCTACATATATTTTCTATAGAAATAAAGATACAATGTTATCCGCAATGTTGAAAGGTGATCCTTATTTTCATATCTATCCCTATGAAGATAAAGATACATTGTTTCAACAAATTGATATCATCTTGGAGAAAAACGCATGAAAGAAGTAATTTTATATGGTGTTTTAGGATTTTTATTTCTTATCACATCAATTATTAGAATCAAACAAGAACCTAGACATATTAGTAATGGATTTTTATTAGAATTAGGACTCCTTTATTTATTGTTTTTTCTCGTTTATTTATTTTTCATGATGAATGATTTTTTAGGTTTTATATTAGGATATGGTCTGACATTCCTCGTTATTATTTGTTTAGTGATTACTGGTATTTTATTATTGACTGATGGTTTTTATGTCATCAAGAAAGAAGGTTTTTCACTTGTTCATATACAACCTATCTTTTGGGGATTATTAACTTTTTTGGGTGCTTATACTTGGTACTTTAATACCTTTGTTGGTTTATCAGGATCATATATACAAGTTGTCATTTTAACGTTTATTATGAATCTTGTTTTGTTTATTCCTTTATCGATTGGTGGATTCTTTATCTATTCTTTTATTTATCCAAAGTTAAAGAAACCTTATCCTTGTGATTATATTGTTGTATTAGGTTGTGGAATTAGAAAAGATGGTTCTGTTACACCTTTACTAAAATCCCGCCTAGATAAAGCATTAGAATGGTATCATCAAACAAACTATGGAACATTTATTGTTTCTGGTGGTCAAGGAAACGATGAAGTAGTATCCGAAGCATATGCGATGAAACAATACTTGATTCAAAATGGTGTAAAAGAATCAGAAATCATTGAAGAAAACAAATCCACCACAACAAAAGAGAATCTCCTTTTCTCAAAAAAATTGATGAAAGAAGATTCTACATGTGTCGTTTCAACAAGTGATTTTCATGTCTTAAGAACTGCATTTCTTACAAAAGATTTGAATTTAAATGCGTATTGTGTTGGTGGTAAGACTGCGATGTATTATGTACCACCAGCTACTTTAAGAGAATATATCGCGTTACTATTAAGACATAAACAAATCGTTGTATTTTATTTATTATTAATTATCTTTATAACAATCATGAATCTTTATTGATTGTTTTTTAATTCAGCTTTCACTTGTTTGACATAATCATTACAGTGGAAACTAATGAGTAATTCTATTAACATCAAACACCAAATGATAGGTTCACACCAAATCACCGCATCGTATTGAAAGATAGGAATCAAGAAAATCGTAAATAGTATTTTACCTACACATTCGATGACAGATGAGAATAAAGGTAATATTTTAGAACCTAATCCCTGTAAGGCAAATCTTGTTTGCATCAACATACCAAGTATGGCATAAAAAGGTCCAACAACATATAAGAAACGAGATCCATTAGATAGAATCGTTTCATCTGTACTACCAGAAATCAAATGTACTAAAGTTGGTGCACTAAACGCTAGTATCAAAGTACAAACACCCGCAAATACTACATCAAACAAATATGCATCTTTCATTGCACGTAAGATTCTAGCACCTTGATTATTTCCTTTGTTTTGACCAATAAAAGTAGAAATCGCTACACCCATAGACATAAATGGTAAATTCATAACAGCGTATACTTTTCTTGCGGCAACATGTCCTGCGATGATCTTTGTACCTAGACCATTAATACCAGATTGTAGAATGATACTACCAATTGAAACGATAGAACCCATGATTGCCATTGCGTAACCTTGACCTGCGAGATCTTTCATTAATTCACTATCCCAAGCAAAGTCACTTCTTTCAGGTACAACTTCTTTAACACTTGTTACTATGTAAATAATACAAAGAACTGCACTAATACCTTGTGATAAAACTGTCGCGATAGCTGCACCCGCAACGCCCATATTAAACCAAGCCATAAAAGCATAGTCTAAGAATATATTCAATAAAGATGAAAATACTAAGAAGACAAGTGGCATAACAGAATTACCAATCGAACGTAATATTCCTGAACACAAGTTATACGCAAACATCACAAATACAAAATAACCAATGACATTAATATAAGCTAATGCTTCATTCATGATTTCTTCTGGTGTATCAATTAAAACCAATAATGGTTTCAACGCAAACACAGAAATGATCGTTAATAATAATGTTGTGAATACTCCAATCACAATAGAACCCGCAACTGCCTTTTTCATACGATGTGAATCCCCAGATCCAAACGCTCTGGCGATAACAATCGAAAAACCAGAACTCAAGCTCATTGAAAATCCTACTAACAATTCGAAAATAGAAGCAGTAGCACCTACCGCAGCCAAAGAATTCTCTCCCAATATATTTCCAACTAACGCTGTATCAACTGCGTTATATAATTGTTGAAAACAATTTGAGATAAAAATTGGAATCATAAATATAATTAGATTCTTTAAAATAGGTCCATGTAACAAATCAACGGAACCTTTCACTTTTTCATTACTCATACTTTCCCTCTCATTCCATCTATTATAATCTTCTTTTTTGGAACAAAGTTCCGATTATATCCATGGCATTTTGAAACCACTTACATTAAAATAATAGAGTTGAAAAAAGGAGATTATAAAATGAGTTTTCCAAAGAGTTTTTTATGGGGTGGCGCAGTAGCTGCTAACCAATGTGAAGGTGCATATCTAACTGATGGCAAAGGTCTATCTTGTGCTGATATGTTAAAGGGAGGAAATGTTAAGACACCTAGAATGTTCTCTCCTGTGATTGAAGAAGGTGTTTATTATCCTTCTCATGAAGCAATTGATTTCTATCATCATTTTAAAGAAGATATCGCATTATTTGCGGAAATGGGTTGGACAGTATTTAGACTATCTATCAACTGGTCTAGAATCTATCCTAATGGAGATGATGAACAACCAAATGAAGCTGGTCTAAAATTCTATGATGAAGTATTTGATGAATGTAAAAAATATGATATTGAGCCATTAGTAACTTTATCTCATTATGAAATTCCATGGGGCATCGTAACAAAATATCATGGATTCGTTGATAGAAGAGTCATTGATCTATTCGTAAAATACGCTACTACATGTTTTGAAAGATACAATGGTAAAGTTAAATATTGGTTAACATTCAATGAAATCAACTGTGCATTAATGCCAGGTGGTGGTTCATACAATGGTGTTGGATATGTATCTACAGAAGATCTAGCTAACACAGATCAAAGACCTGTTGATAAGTTAATTGATGATCCTCAAAAGCGTTTTGAAGCATTGCACAATGAATTTGTCGCAAGTGCGAAAGCAGTTATTGCTGGACATAAGATCAATCCTGATTTCATGATTGGTTTGATGATTGCACATATGACATCTTATGGTTTAACACCAGATCCTAAAGATCAATTCTTAAATCAACAAAATACAAACTTCATGAATAACTATTGTGGTGATGTCATGGTAAGAGGTGAATATCCTCATTTTGCTAAGTCTTACGCAAAATCACAAGGTGTTACAGATACTTCTTTCATGGAAAATGAAGAAGATAAGAAGATTCTCAAAGAAGGTGTCGTTGACATGTATACTTTCTCTTACTACATGACAAACTGTGTTACAACACATGAAGAAGAAAAGGCTAAGGGCAACGTATTCATGGGTTGTAAGAACCCTTACTTAGAAGCTACTCCTTGGGGATGGCAAATCGATCCACTTGGATTACGTTATACTTTGAATGAATTAGCTGATCGTTATCCAAATGTACCACTCATGATTGTTGAAAATGGTATGGGTATGATTGATAAAGTTGAAGAAGATGGTTCTATCCATGATTCTTATCGAATTGATTATCTAAGAGATCACGTTAAAGTGATGAAAGATGCAATTGAAGAAGATGGCGTTAACTTGATTGGTTATACAACTTGGGGTCCAATCGATCTTGTATCTGCTGGTACAGGTGAAATGTATAAGAGATATGGTTTCATCTATGTTAATAGAAATGATGATGGAACTGGTGACTTCTCAAGAAGCAGAAAAGACTCATTCTTCTGGTATAAAAAATGTATTGCTTCACAAGGTGAAGATTTAGTCTAATGACTAAAGGTACTGCGATGAACAGTACCTTTTAATTTGTTGTTGATTGTTTTTTATACATGCTTGCATAGATACCATGATGATCTAATAAATCTTGATGTGTTCCTTCTTCTACGATTTTTCCATCATTTACAACTATGATTTTATCAAAAGATTCTATAAATGATAATCGATGTGTAATGACTATGATTGTCTTATCTTTGATTTGATTTAATTTATTTTTGATATCTTTTTCTGTATTTTGATCTAAAGCTGAAGTTGGTTCATCTAGTACAAACACATCAGAATCTTGATAGAACATTCTAGCTAACGCAATCCTTTGTAGTTCTCCACCAGAATATCCTTCCTCATTAGATTGCATCTCATATTTATATGCATTTTCTTTTTTCTCTATGAATGTATCTGCACCTGCTTTTTCAGATGCATCTTTTACTTTTTTATGAGAACCATTAGAAGTTAAAGATATATTATTTCCTACACTCGTTAGAAACATAGAACTCGTTTGTGGCATGTAAGATAGTGTTTGATCTTTTTCTTTACTAACTGTTCCTTTTTGTGGTGTATAGAGTCCTATCAATAATTTCATGATTGTCGATTTTCCACTACCACTTTCTCCAACTATCGCAACTTTTTGATTCTTTGAAATTCTAAAAGAAATATCATGTAGCACTTCTTGATCATCATACGAGAAGGATACATGTTCCATTTCAAACGCATCATTTGTATTTAAACCCCTAGAATCTTCTTGTTGTTTTAAATCAATAATTTCAAATACTCGATTTTCATAAACTGCATATTCATCTACAAATATCTTCATAACAGATACTGAAACAATCATTTGATTGATTTGATCAGATAGTTGTATCGCAATCATAATATTCGCAAATAGAATCGCTCCTGTAGAAGCTAAAGAAGCACCAACAATCAAAAGAATGATTTCTTCAATACATTCAATATAAAACATAGAGATAAACAATCTTGAAGAATTCATTGCGTTATAATGACGAATACATTGATTTACTTTCATGATTTTTTGATCTAATAATTCATGAAACTTCTGTATTAAACCAAATGTTTTAACTTCTTTTTGACCATCAATTTCTTCATTCAAAAAGTTAACAATACGATTCTTTTCCAATGTCATTTCTTCCATTGTATTTGCCCTTTTTTGAGAGAACATACGTAGTAAGAAGTATTCAATCACACTAATTAAAATACAAAGTAACGCAATTCTATAATCGACATAGCACAAATAAATAACAGAAAGGAATCCTGATATTACAGGCATGTAAATACTACCTGCCATGATCCATCCTACTAAATCAACCATCTTTGTTAAATCCATAGACATACGATTCATGACTTCTTTATCAGAAATACTTTCTACTTCTTTTTCATCGCTATGGATATAACTACTTATCATTTCTTGTCTTAAAGTTACTCTGATTTTTTGTTCAATCTTTTTAATATTGAATATTCCAAATCCCATTAAGCAAGTAAATAGAAACGTACCGAATAAATATAAGATGCCTTTTTGTACCGTAAAATCTGTATTCTTGGATGATACCAACAATAATATTTCTTTTAAAAACACACCAACAGAAGAGAATGTTAAAAACTGTCCTAATCCTGATA
>CAVKTV010000069.1:0-9831 GCA_963659075.1 Lachnospiraceae bacterium
CACTACTACAACATCAACATCCTTTGTTACATCTTCTTCTTTTTCACCTGCAGAAGCAGTTGCGTAATCATCTGGATTTAAACCAGCACTTTCTAAAGCAGCCTTTGCAGCTTCCTTGATTGCATCAGAAGTAACAGTAGCACCACTGACACCATCAACATTGATCGTATTTCCTTCAACCATTTCAGATGGTAATTGTTCAATTGCCTTTGAACCAATACCTTCTGTCTCATCTTTTCCTTCTGCTTTTACATCAGTAATTACAGAATCCTTAAGTGTTAATGTGACTGTTACATCTCCACCTAAGCCTTTTGCGGTACCTGTAAATTCACCAGATACGCCACTTCCTGTTGATGAAGAACATGCGATGAGTGAGCATGCCATCATTGCACTCAACAAGAGCTTTCCATATTTTTTCATTCTCTTTTCTCTCCCTGTGAGTTTTCTCACAAATTGAGTATACCATGTTAAAAAAAGAAGGCAACAAACAAATTGAAAAAAGGTGAAAGCACTTACTTTCCACCTTCAAACAAAGCATCGATTTCTTCTTTTCTTGACTCCATATCTGTATATCCAAGTTGATATAAAGCTTCGCATGTTTCTGGATCTCCTTTCCATCTAGAAACTTTCATCGTCTTAGATGGATAGATATTCACTGCGTTTTCATTCTCAATCATATCATCAATGATCTTACGTTGTTCATAATAATTTAAATGTCTTACTTTATAATCTGCAGCTATTTGTGGACAATCTCTATAAATTAATTTCATTAACCAACATACGATTTTAGAAGATGGTTTTCTAACATAATCTTTCGGTTTTGTTGTGATGACTAAACACTTATCACATCCTTGTTCAATTGCACGTTCAATTGGAATCATTTTTGTGATACCACCATCTAATAAACGATATCCATTCACATTTACAACTGCTGAAGCAATTGGTAATGCACAAGCACCACGAATCACTTTCATATCTTCATCTAGTTGTTCACTATTGAAATAGATCGTCTTTCCTTGCGCTAAATCATAACAACCAACTTCCATTGGTAATTTCTTAGAAATAATCGTATGAATATTCATATGTTCTTTTTTCAACATATCTTCTTCAAATATCTTTTGATAATCTACATAATGTCCACAATGTAATAATGCTTTTAACCCAACAACATCATTCTGTATTGTATAATATGTTGCCATCTTCTTCGCAGCATCCATTCGATCTTCCATATAAAAAGATAAGTAGGCCGCACCACTAGAAATACCAACATGATAATCAAAAGAATAGTTATGTTCTTTCAACCAATCTAAAGCACCAGCCGTATATGCTCCACGGATTCCTCCGCCTTCTAATACAAGTCCAATTTTTGTCATAACACCTCCTACAATAAAGGAATAAATATATTTAATATTGCACGTAATATTCTCACAAGTACAAGTGTTTGATTAGAATCTTCCATTGTGACTTCATGAGATTTTTCTATTGCGTCTAAAAAGTTCTGTTTAATTTTATCAATTTCACTTGTTTTATACATTAAACAGCCATTTTCAAAATGTAAGAAATAACTTCTATAATCTGTATTCGCACTTCCAACAATTGCGATATTATCATCTGAAACAAAATTCTTCGCATGATTGAAACCTGGTGTAAATTCATAAATCCTAACACCTGCTTCTAATAGTTGTCTATAAAAGCCTCTTGTAATTTCAAACACAAGTTTTTTATCTGGAATATGTGGTGTCAAGATTCTAACATCTACACCACTTTTAGCCGCAAGAATCAATTCTTGTTTCATTGTTTCTGTTAATATCAGATATGGTGTATCAATATAAATATAATTTCTAGCATGTTTGATCATATGTAGATGCATACTAAGCGCAACGGATTCTTTATCTGTTGGCGTATCTGACCAAGGTTGATAATAGCCACCATCTCCTTCTACACTACATGGAATATGGTATTTATCATATTCTACGACTGGTTCATTTTTACTTCTAACAAATGATAAAAGTCCTAAAAACATGACTGTAAAAGACCATACAGCTTCTCCTTCAATACGAATCGCACTATCTTTCCAATAACCATATCTTTCAATACGATTGACATATTCATCCGCCAAATTAACACCACCAGTAAAAGCCACTTGATTATCAATAACAGTTATTTTTCTATGATCCCTATTATTCATTTGAATAATGAATCTTGCCCGCACATGATTGAAACGATGTGCTTCGATTCCTAAATCTCTTAATGTTCTAGAATAATGCTGTGGTAAAGTAATGGAACCAAAATCATCATAAATGATTTTCACTTCAACACCTTCTTTTACTTTATCTTTCAAAACAGTCAATATCTCATTCCACATAGAACCTTGATCAATAATAAACATCTCAATAAAAATAAAATGTTTTGCGCTTTTCAATGCTTCTATATAATGTGGAAACCATTCTTCACCTGAAGCATAATATTCACTTTTTGTGTGTTGGTAAGTTGGAAAACTCGCAGTTTGATTTCCATATCGGAATATCTTTTTTGCGCCACCATCCACATCTTCACATGTATCAATATTTACACTTTTTGGCAATAAATCATCCATCTTATCATTTGCGTGTATCGTTCCATTATAAAGACGTTTTGGAACATGTCGATTTCCCGCTAATACATATAGTGGAATACCAATAACAGGTGCCGCAAGTATCACAATGATCCACGCTATTTTATAAGCTGGATCCTCATTTCTATTAATGACATAAACACAGAATAAAATAGAAATCAAAGATAAAAAAGGCAATAATAATTCTGTATACGCAACGCTATAAAATAACATTACAAAGAATGCAAACTGTAATAATACAAGTGGTGCTACAATCACCAATCTACTTGTTAATATCTTTAATATTCTACGCATGGTGTTATTGTAACATCATTTTTTCACAGAATAAAACGATAAATCAGCTTAATTGTCTCCCCTCTAGCGTATAACCAATGATTTTCAGGAACATCTACTTTCTTAATATATTTTCCATTTAGCCTTTCTAATGTTTTACATGAGGCAATATTTTCTGGAGAACATGTAATCAACAAATCCTTCATTTCATAATCATTCTTTGCGACAGAAAACAACAATTTACAAGCTTCATATGCATATCCATGTCCTCGATATGGTAAATAAATACGATATCCAACTTGTCCTGCATAATAAATTTCATCATTCATACCGAGTCTTAAATCACATTCTCCAATTTTTTGACGAGTGCGTTTAAAACAGATAGAAAAATGAACATCTTTCACCCAACTAGTCATTTCTGAAGGTTCTTCATACCCATTATAAGAAAGTATGATTTCTTCTTGTTTTTGTAAATGATGAAAAAAAGGTAATTTCATACCTTCATTTTACAACATCATTAAAAAAGAAACAGAAATTTCTGCTTCTTTAGTCTTTCATGATTGATGGGAAATCTGCATAAGTAATAATTCCTAATGGTAATTCATTTGTTTTCCCATGTTCTGTAATCAAAATCGCAAGCAATGAATTTCCTTCACGTACTGCTTTATCAAATCCTTTAATAGCGAGTTGAACATTTGAATTCTTAGATAAAAATAAAACTCTTTCATTTTCTTTATGAATCAATGCATCTTTTACTAATCCATCTTCTTTATGATTCAATGCATATTTCGCTATCATCCCCATTGTTAATAAACCAACATATTGTTGATCTTCATAAACAGGTATTTTACTTGTATCCATCTTTTCCATGATTTCATAAGCATGTTGTATGGAATCTGTTTTCTTTACTATTTTTACTGGTTTACAAGCAAAATTCAAAATAGAGTCATCCATCATTAATAATCTAGAAATTCGTTCAATGTTTTCTGTTACAGAATCACATGGTTCCGCAATGATTTCTTGATTACCACCACGCATATGAACTAATGCATTTCTTAATTCACTATATTCTCTTAATTCTTCTTGATTATTAGAAATCACATGATTATGAGAAGCTAATCGAGCTAATAGCTGTGAAAAAGGAACATACTTTGTTTCTCTACACAAAGATGTCATTTTCGCTTCAATTTGTGCATATGCATCTAAAAATCTTTCTGCGTTACTTTTCGATTCCATAATAGTTTTTAATTGCAGAATAATAACATTCTGCTGCTTTCTGATAATTTGCTTCACTAGCCCATGTATCAATATCTGATTGATTCGTTACATAGATTTGATCAGATATGACAACAGGTACATCACATTTTTCCATGAGTTCCCATGTTTCTAATTGATAATCGGTTGTATCTGTACTATCAATGATTTCTAATTGATAAGAATCATCATCAAATGGTTGATAATATAAATAATTAACTGTAGGTGTCCATGTAGAAGAAGTAAAACTTTCCGCAATTGCTTGGGCTAGTTTTAAAGATTGATCATGCGTAGATTCGGATGGAATATCTGCGTAGATTTCTTGACCACTCCTAGAAGTATCTGGTGTACCAGAAGCTTGAATACTTAAAACGATGTCTGGTTGATCTTGATTAATCTTATTACTTCTTTCTTCTACTGTACTAGTCTCTCCAGATTCATGTGTCAATAACACTTCAAAATGACTATCATCATTCAATAATCCAGCAAGCTTTTCTACAACACTTTCCGCAAAATCACTCTCATTGATGATTCCTTGATACCCTGTATCTTCTCCACCATATGCGGCATCTAATTCAATGACGATCTTTGATCCATTACAACCAGAAATAGCTGTTCCTACTGTTAAAAATACTAATAAGATCACCAATATTATAACCATAGGATCTTTCCATTGTTTTTTGCTTTTCATATTATTATCCTTCAATATCTTTTAGTCTTGCATCAGCTGCCATATGATCAATAATCATCTTCATCAAATTTTCCATTTCTGATTTTTCAGAATAATCCGCTTTGGCAATAAAATTAACTCTTCCTTCACTCTTTAACTGTTTCGCAACAGAATCACTCTTTGAATATACCGCAATGGATTTTCCACCATATTCTTTGACTAATCTCATACAAGGAACATCGGTCAACCCATCTGCCACATAAACAATTCTATCGAATGGTACAGGACGTTCAGATTTAGGAACATATTTATTGAGATCCACATCATCATTAACATCTAATACTTGTTTATTGATTCTAAAAATGTATTGTGTTTTGGCAGTATAATTCACAACTTGAGCAGGCCATTTGGCAACATGCGTGTCTTCATCATAATAATATCTACAAGCATAGATTTTCTTAAATTGATCCGCAATCGTTGTAGATTGAATGATTTCTGTCATTCCAGAAGAAATAATATAGTGCTCTACTAAAAATCCTGCTTTTCTTCCATATTCATTGATTCTACGAAACCAAGTATCCACACCATCAAACAACACAATATTTTTTCCTAGTCCAAAGAAATCATCTTTCCTTAAAGGTTTTCCTGCTTCCATGAATTTCTTTTCTAATAAATACAAATACGCAGAAATAGAATCCATTTCATTTCGAACGGACACTTCTGTTACTTCATTCCAAAACGCTACAGGATCATCATACCCAAGAGATGGTATCAATGAATACTCCTGCATATCTTTTGTACAAAGTGTTTTATCAAAATCATATACAATCGCTATCTTTTTCATACGTACACATTATAACAAAAAAGGCTCTCTTGCGAGAGCGTTTCATTAAAGTTCTAAAAGTTTTAAGATTCCAGCCACGTAGATTTCAACCTGTTTAATCAAGTCTTCAATTGGGCACCATTCATTTGCGTTATGAATCTTGTAATCTTTTCCTTGGAATGCACATCCAAAAGCAATCGTATTATTAATTCCTTTTGCGTATGTGCCTCCACCAATAACTAATGGTTCAGCATTATCGCCAGTTACTTCTCTATACGCTTCTGTTAAGCTTTCCACAAGTGGAGAATCTACAGAATAGAATAGAGGTTCATGTGCACCATCAATAATGATTTCACCACCATCATCTTCTAAGTATTTACTACAAGCTTTCATAACTTGTTTTCCAGTCATTGTAACAGGGAAACGAATATCTAAGTTACCAGAAATGACACCATCTTTCATATGAATATAACCACAATTTAATGTCAATTCACTGTATTCATCTTTAAGTTTTAGACCTAATCCTTCTCCATCTGTATTTAAACCAATTCTACTACAGAAGAAATCAACAAATGGATCTTGATAACCTGCTTCTTTTAAACCGGTTAATAGATACGCAATTGCGTTAACACCTAAAGTAGGCATACTCGCATGTGCCGCAACACCCTGCACTGTAATCTTTACAGTACTATCATTTTCTTCAATTTCATATGTAATATTGTTATTGTTAAAAACATCTTCTAATTTTTTCTTAGAGAAAGAACATTTATCTACAACAACATAACAATTACTACAAACGATATTTCCTGCAGTTCCACCATCAATATCACGAATACCAGTTTTCTTAGATACGTAATGTGCTGGCATCATTCCCTTTTCCCCATTGATACATGGGAAATCTCCATCTGGTGTAAAACCATAATCTGGTTGTTCATCATGATCAACATAATACTTCAAACACTTAGATCCTGTTTCTTCATTACATCCCATGATCAAACGAATTCTTTTCTTTACAGGAATATTCATATCTTGAATGATCTTTAACGCAATCATGCTGGCAACAACGCCACCTTTATCATCAGATACGCCTCTACCATAAAGAATGCCATCTTTTTCAACCATTGTATATGGATCTGTATTCCAACCATCTTCTTTTCTAGCAGGAACAACATCTAGATGTCCAACTATCGCAATCAACTGATCACCTTCACCCATTTCACCATATCCAATATAGTTATCTAGATTTACAGTTCTCAGACCATCTTTTTTCAACATCTCTAAAGCAGCTTCTAAAGCTTTCTTTGGTCCCTCTCCAAATGGAGCGTCTGCAGTAGCTACGGATTGTTCGCTGTTAATTGATACCAATTCATTTAATCTCTTTAAAATCTCATCACGGTATCCTTCACTCATAGATCTTACATCCATGTCCAAAACTCCTTCCTGAATTTTAATGGTATTATTTTACTATTTTTTTCTAAAAATGCGATATTTTTAGGCCAATTGGGCAATGATCACTTCCAAATACATCATCATAGATCATAGAATCTTCTACTTTTTCCATAAATCTATCACTCACTAAGAAGTAATCAATTCTCCAACCTGCGTTTCTTTCTCTTGCCTTAAATCGATATGACCACCAAGAATATTTCACACACTCTGGATACAAATGGCGAAATGTATCTGTAAATCCAGATGACAGAAGTTGCGTCATCTTTTCTCTTTCTTCATCTGAAAATCCTGGATTCTTATGATTATTCTTTGGATTTTTAATATCGATTTCTTCATGTGCTACATTTAAGTCACCTGTATAAATAACTGGTTTCTTTTCATCTAACGCTTTTAGATGTTTCTTCAACATATCTTCCCATTCCATGCGGAATTCTAGGCGTGTTAGACCATCTTTTGAATTCGGTACATACGCACAAACAAAATAGAAATCTTCAAATTCTAACGTGATGACTCTTCCTTCTTTTGTTTCATCACCTTCAATACCATACATAACATTTAATGGTTCTTGTTTTGTATATACAAGTGTTCCAGAATACCCTTTTTTCTCAGCACTATACATATACATATGATATCCATTTGGTTTCATAGAATCTTCTAATTGATGTTCTTGCATCTTTGTTTCTTGTATCGCAAAGATATCAGCATCCTCTTTTTCAAAGAAATCCATAAATCCTTTATTCATGCATGCACGTAATCCGTTAACATTCCATGAAATCAATTTCATCGTGTTAATTCCCTTGTAGCGTTCTTTAACCAATCTTGTTCTTCTGCATTTAATAATGGAGATACTTTTTCATAAACCATCTTATGATAATCATTGATAGCTTGAATTTCTGTATCATCTAAATATTTCACATCAATTGCATCCAAATCATAAGGACAATATGTCATTGCCTCAAACTTCAACCATTGACCATAGAAATTCTTTGTATCTTTCACAACAAGAAGATCATTTTCAATACGAATACCTAATTCATGTGGTAAATAAATACCAGGTTCATCTGTAACGATCATACCTTCTTCTAAAGGTACGGAAGGTCGAGCTGCTGTAGGCATACCCCAACGAATTCCATGTACCCCTTCATGAACACCTAATACATGTCCAACACCATGACCAGTTCCACATTGATAATCAATGTTGATATTCCACATTGGACGACGTGCAAGAATATCTAAGTTATTTCCTGTTGATCCTTTTAAGAACACAGCTTCTTGTAAATCAATATGTCCTTTTAGAACTAATGTATAATATTTCTTTTCTTCTTCTGTAATTGGTCCACAAACAATTGTACGTGTGATATCTGTTGTTCCATCTTTATATGTACCACCAGAATCTACTAATAAGAAGCCCTTTGGATGTACAGGAGAATATTTTTCTTCTGTCGCAGTATAATGCATCATCGCACCATTTGCTTGATAAGCGGCAATTGTAGTAAAGGATGGTTCAATGTAATCTGGTTGTTCTGCACGTAATTCATATAACTTATTTTGTGCTGACAATTCACTCATTGTATCAGAGCCAACATTCTCTTTGACCCACTTGACGAATTTCACCATTGCAGCACCATCTTTTACCTGTGCATTGTGCATGACTTCAATTTCTGTTTCATTCTTAACAGATCTAAAGTGCATAATTGGTGATATTTCATTTAAGATGACATTATCTGCATCAATATGCGTATAGAACTTCGCATTCAAAGAGCTTAATTGTACCCATAATGTTTGATGATGGAATGCAGATAAATCATCACATAACGCATCATAAGGTTTTACAATGACACCATTCTTTTCTAAATATTCTTTTACATCAACAACTTTTCTTTCATCAACATAGTAAATAACATTTTCTTTTGTAACCATCGCAAATGCATACGCCACTGGAGTACAAGGAATATCATTACCACGAATATTTAATAACCAACATGGATCTTCTAACATTGTCAGAATCAAAACATCAGCATCTTTTTTCTGCATTTCTTCACGTACAATTTCAATACGCTCACTAGCTGTTGTACCTGTATATTTTGTATCTAAAACGTACAATTTTTCCATTGGCATTTCAGGACGATCTTCCCAAATCAAATCTACTAAATCTTCATCCACATGCATCTTTGCGTGCTTTTTCTTTAATGCATTAGAAATCATCAACGCATCTTGTGCAGATACAACTGATCCATCAAATCCTAATAGACCATTTTCTGGTGTATGATCAATCACAAATGATAAAGCTGTAGGAACACCTTCTTGTCCCATTCTCATCAGTTCAACACCAGTTCCTTCTAATTCATCCTCTGCTTGTGTAAAGTATCTGCCATCTGTCCATAGACCCGCAAAGTCTTTTGAGATAATTGTGCATCCAGAATCTCCTGAGAATCCTGACATATAACTTTTACATTTAAAGTAATCCGCAGTATATTCGTCAGAAAGATGATCATCTGCATTTGGCATATAATACACATCAATATTTCTTTCTTCCATTAATTTTCTTAATTTTTGAATTCTATCTTGTATTTCCATACTATTACCTCACCTTGTTAATTATACGCATTTTACTAGTTTTGTGAACTATTGTTAGATTAACCTAACCAAAAATATTTCATTCATTTTAAGGATTTTCATAAAACTTTGTGAATAGTATTATGGAGGTCCTTTTTATGAACATGAAATATTTCCCATTCACAAATGATT
>CAVKTV010000070.1:0-9745 GCA_963659075.1 Lachnospiraceae bacterium
CCTCTCATAGTGGGAATCACTTCTTTTTTCGTTTCCTCTCATAGTGGGAATCACTAGCTTTTTTTGAAGTCTTCAAACTTCATTATTATATGAGCTTTCACTCATCTAATACATCAATAATATACCATATTTTTTTAATCTTGTATCAAAAAAAGCACCGAAGTGCTTAAAGTGCGGATAACAGGACTTGAACCTGCATGGGATTCCCACTAGAACCTGAAACTAGCGCGTCTGCCAATTCCGCCATATCCGCATGTATGAAATTATACAAGAAAACAAAGATAGATACAAACGAAAAGGCACCTGAATACAGATGCCAATTCATAATTATTCATCAAATAATGCTGAACCATTTGTTTCGATGATATGTTTATACCAATAGAATGATTTCTTCTTATATCGATTGAATGTTCCATTTCCCTCATCATCACAATCAACATAGATAAATCCATAACGCTTGCTCATTTGTTTTGTAGATTCAGAAACCAAGTCAATACAAGCCCAAGATGTATATCCCAATAGTTCTACACCATCTTCAACGATTGCATCATACATTGCCTTCATATGATCTTTGTAATAAGCAATATGTGCATCATCATTAACTGTGTAAGAACCATTTCCATCTTCTACAAGTTCTTCCTTTTCACCTAATCCATTTTCAACAATAAACAATGGCTTTCTATAACGATCATATAGATCTACTAATGAGATTCTTAAACCAATTGGATCAGATTGCCATCCCCATTCGCTTGCCTTAAGATATGGGTTTTTAATAGCTGTAATCGTATTTCCGGCAGTTGTTTGTAAACCAGTTGTATCTTTTGCGACACACGAAGAAGAATAGTAAGAAAACGAAATAAAATCTACAGGATATTTTTTCATGATTTCTAGATCTTCATCTGTCATTTGGATATGCAATCCATGATTCTTAAATCTAGCTAATAAGTAAGAAGGATAGACGCCAAATACTTGTGTATCCGAGTAACAATACGTAGCTCTCATTCTTTGTTGTGCTTCTAGTTGATCTTCTGGCTTACAAGAATATGGATAATACGTTAGCTTTGTAAGCATACAGCCTACTTTTGCCGCACTATCTTTTTCATGAATATATTTTGTAGCTAAAGCAGAAGCAACAAATTGGTGATGCATAGATTGGAAGATTACTTCTTCCCAGTTCTTATCATCAAAACGATCTTTAATCAATCCACCTGTTGTATATGGATGACGAATCATTGAATCAACTTCATTAAATGTTAACCAATACTTCACTCTATCTGAATAGCGATCTACGATCGTATGTACAAAATTCATGAAGAAATCAATTGTTTGTCTATTATACCAACAATCATATTTCAAACATAAATTCAGTGGTGGTTCATAATGAGAGATTGTAACCAATGGTTCAATGTTATATTTCTTTAATTCATCAAAAACATTGTCATAGAACTTTAAACCTTCTTCATTCGGTTGTTCATCATCACCATTTGGATAGATTCTACTCCAAGCAATAGACATACGGAATGTCTTGAATCCCATTTCTCCTAATAAGGCAATATCTTCTTTGTAATGATGATAAAAATCAGAACCATGTCTTTTTGGATAATGATTCAAATCTTCTGGATGAGCCATTGCTTCTTCCACATCTTTTGTTAATACTTCATTTTGTTTTGCGTAGTTTGTAACGTCAATATCTAAATGGCTTCTTGCGCAATCAGATACTGACCAACCTTTGCCACCTTCATCCCAGCCACCTTCAAATTGGTTAGCTGCAGTAGCTCCACCCCAAAGGAATCCTTCAGGAAATTTCTTTTCACACATCATTTTCACCCTCTATCATTTAAACAAGTTTTAAGTATGATTTATTCCAACTCCACAATACCCCTCATTGGAGTCCTTTTTCAATCTTTAATTTAAGAATGATTTGCTTCAGCTTGTTTATTTGAAATCAATACGAATGGTGTATAAATCAAGAATGAAATCACAACACATAATAATTCTGTTATTACAGCTCCAAAACTACCACCAGATCCCATGAATCCTAATAATCCAACTGGAGTAGTCCATGGTGCATTCACAACCATCTTTCCACAGAAACCAATAGAAGTCATGAAATAAGCAAATGCACAAGATACAACTGGAGCAATCATGAATGGAATACCCATGATTGGATTCATAACGATTGGAAGACCAAACGTAACTGGTTCATTGATATTGAAGATTCCACATGGAATAGCGAGTTTTGCGATAGAACGATAATCATCACGTTTAGAGAAAATCAATATCGCAATTAACAATCCACCTGTAATACCAGCACCAGTAACTGTACCAAATGCAGACATGAATGGTGTTGTAATGATGTTAGGAATTTGTTCACCAGCCATATATGCAGCTTCATTTTCCGCAAATGCAGCTAATAGAACTGGCTCATAAATTGCTTTGAGAGTTTGTGTTCCATGAATTCCAAAGAACCATAATAGAACTGTCATAAACATCAATAATAAGAATCCTGGTAATCCAGTCAAAATATTCTTCAATGGTGTTTGGATAAAGTTTGTAATAGCTTGGAATAATGTAACATTCAATAGTGCCTCAAACGCAAACCCAACTGCAGCGATAATAAATACTGTAACAAATGCTGGGAATAATACCGCAAATGATCTAGCGATGTTTGGTGGAACTGAATCAGGCATGTGAATTTCTAACTTTTTAGATTCAACTAATTTTACGTAGATCAATGCAGAGAAAATACCTACTAGCATCGCTACGAAAAGTCCCTTCGCACTTGTATAATCAGAAGAAAGTACATTCGCAACAATCACTTCTTCACCACTTTCAGTAGCAGTCGCAGTAACAGAAGTAGCACACAATGAAATAAAAGACGCTAAAGCTGTAATAGAAACAACACTATCCTTATTTCCAAAGCTCTGTGCAACCTTCGCAGATAATAGAATAACAACACCAATTGCCATCATATTCATTGTTCCATAGTTTGCGGCAGTAAATAATGGTTTAAAAGTTCCTAACCAAGCTAAACCCGGAACATTAGCTAAAGACATGTAGCCTTCCGTTGTATTACATACAACATTTGCAAATAAAGTACAGAATGAACCAATAATGATAATTGGCATAAGATCCGTAAATGCATCACGGATAGCAGCTAGGTAACGATTGTTTCCAATCTTACCAGCAATCGTCAACATGACGTTCATAAATTTTTCATTCATAATTGAAACCCCTTTCAATGCAACTAATTTATCATTGAAACCAATTATTAAAAATGATATTTTTTATATAATAAATATATGAAAATACATATATTTTAGAGGTGAAAAATGAATTTAGATGATATTCAAGCTTTTTTAGCAGTGTACAACACAGGAAGTATTTCAAAAGCAGCATTAGCTTTATATATGAATCAAAGTAATTTATCCACTAAAATTCATCACTTAGAAAACGAACTTGGTGTTGAATTGTTTAATCGTGGTAGAGGAAGACATTCTATTGAATTAACAATACAAGGTCAAAAGTTTTTGCAGATTGCGGAACAAATCAATAATTCCATGAAAGAAATCGATTATATCAAAAGTATTGGCAAGAAAGAATTTGTTTCCATTGCCGCAAATGAAGTAACCAATCTATTTTCACTCGTTCCTTTCTACAAAGAGTTCATGTCAAAACATCCAAATATCGTATTAAATATTCATACATATCACTCCACCGAAATCTACAACAAGCTCGAACAAAATAGTTTTGATATTGGTATAGTAAGTATTCCACGTGCTTTTTCAAACATCAAAACTATTCCTATCTACAACGAAGCAATGTATCTAGTTTCTCCTCAAGATTCTCCTTACTACAATGGCATTCATGTAAGTGAACTTCCTGCAGAAAAAGAGCTTTGTATTCGTTGGAATCCTATTTTTAATGCTTGGCATGATGGATTTTTTGGTGATCATAATTATTATGTTCGTATTTCTAATGGTTCTGAACTAGCTTCTTATATGGTTGAAAAAGAGATGTGGTCTATCGTTTCTTTAAGTACTGCTTTAAAGATAGCGAAAACCAATCCTATTTCTATTAATTCTATTTATGAAGAGCCACCAAAAATTAGTTTCTATATGGTTGAAAAAGAAAAAAAGTATCGTTCAGAAGCACTCGATACTTTCATTCATGAATTATTTCAATATATTCGTAGTAGTATTGATATAGAATCAGCGATTGGTTAATTTGTTTATCAATTTTGTTAGTAAATATATGGTTGTACCTTCCAGAATAATACAGATAATAAAGATCCATAAATCATTCCAATGAAAAGAAACAGAAAATACATTTTGGAAACAAAATAAAGCTAAGAATAACAAAATTGTCATACAACTGATCACGAAAAAACGATTCTTTGTGAGTGGATGATAAACTTTAAACAATGTAATGATGTACACAATTCCTGTCAATAATACAAATAATCCAGAAAATCTCGTATCATCTAATCCATATTTTTGTTTTAAAGTAACACAAACAAAAGCTGTTATAAAAACACAAATACTACTTGGTAAAGAATTCAAATAGGAATGTAATACAAACTTATCATGTATCCTTTCAAAACTAGGTTCCATTTGTAAGAAGAATGTTGGTATACCAACACCTATCGCACTAATCAAAGTTAAATGAATTGGAATAAACGGATAGGATTGTCTACACAAAATCACATATATCGCTAATAAAATAGAAAATGTTGTTTTTACAAAATACATAGAAGAAGCTCTAGAGATATTATTAATGACTCTTCTACCTTCATCTACAATTGAAGGTATTTCAGAAAAATCATTATTCAATAAAATAATATTTGCGTTATTTTTTGCTGCATCATTTGCGCAACCAATAGAAACAGAAACATCTGCGATTTTCATAGATGGAACATCATTCACCCCATCTCCATTCATTAAGATATGATGTCCTTCCTTTTGGAAAGCCTTCACTAGTTTTTTCTTTCCTTCTGGCGTTACTCTTCCAAAAACACGATATTTTTTTACCATCACATCAATAGGTTCATCACATGAAGAATAATCAACATACTCATCAGCATGATCAATTCCAATTTGCTTCGCTAAAGAAGAAACGGTTAATGCGTCATCTCCTGATAAGATACATACTTCAACATCTTGTTTTTTGAAATAAGAAATAATTTCTTTTGCGTTAGTACGCAATTCATCTTGTATCACAATAAGCGCAATCAATTTCAAATCATTTGGTAATGTATCTTTTTGTATTCGTTGTTTACTACTACAAACAGCTAAAACTCTTTTTCCTTCTTTTGTATAGGTATTGATTTGTTGTAGTACATTTTCATCATGTTCATGAAATAAAAATGTATACGCACCTACATAGATTGTTCCATAGTCATTTAATGTTTTAGCGGAATACTTTCTACTTGAAGAAAAAGGTAACGTTTCTTGAATCAAGTATTGATTTCCTTTGGAAAAGTATTTGATTAATGCCTTACTAGTTGTGTTAGGCGCAACTTCATCACTTAAATAAGATTGCATTAAAGGAATAAACTTTTCTTCATTCATGTCATTAAAATAAACAACATGATTTACTTGCATGTTCCCAGTTGTCAATGTTCCTGTTTTATCAAAACAAACCATATCTACTCTAGCTAATGATTCTATTGAAAATAGATCTTGAACAAGTACAGACTTCTTTGATAAACGAATAGAAGAAACAGCTAAGGCAATTGAAGTCAATACAATCAAACCTTCTGGAATCATTCCAACGATTGCCGCAATTGTTTTTAATAACGCATTATCCCAACTCAGATGAATAAAATAATATTGTGTCAAAAACAATAGAATTCCTACAGGAATAATCAAATAAGAAATACTACGAATGATTTTATCTAAATCATTGCGTAAGTTAGAAGAAACATGCATTTCTTTGGATGCATCTGACATGATTTGCCGAATCGTACATGCTTCACCAACCTTAGTAACCTGTATTTCCATTGTTCCAGAAACGATCATCGTTCCAGCATAAACAATATCATTTTCTTTCTTCTCAATTGGTTTAGATTCTCCTGTTAATGTACTTTCATCAATTTCAGCTAGTCCATTCAAAACAATTCCATCTACTGGAACTTGCATCCCTACTCTCAAAGATATCAAGTCATCTACGACAATATCTTCTGGTAATATTTCAATCCATTTTCCATCTCGTTTCACTTTTACTTTTGTTTCCGCAAGAATGGATAATTGATCTAATAATTTTTTTGATTTTAATTGTTGATAGATTCCTACACTCGTATTAAAAATAACAGTTCCAATGAATAAACCATTTTTTATCTTTCCTGTCAACAAAACAAAAACAAATAGAATAAGATTCACAAAATTAAAATAAGTAAAAATATTAGAACAAATAATCATTTTATTTGTTCTAGATGTATTTTCACTTCTTCCATTGATTTGATTTTGTTGAACTCTTTCTTCTACTTGTTTTGTTGTTAAACCAGAATACATTATTTCACCATAATCAATTGTTTCAGTCTTTCTCTAGCATCAAAGATATCACTATCCTTAGACGCATAACTACTCGCATACATAACAGCGTTCTTCAAATCTACACCACATTGTTTCGCACATAGATACAACGCAATTTCTTTATCGAAATCAACATCATCTTCATTTTGCGCAATAAAACAATCATCCTGATCATAAACAAATGTTCCTTCACCTTGTTTTATGATCATTACGATTCCACCTGTCATTTCACCAAGATGTTTTGCGACATCTCTTAATTCACCACTATATTCATTCGCTAGATAATAAGCTTCTGTATCAGATACGATCAAAGTTGGTTGATAAGAAAAGATATTTTCTAAAACACCTTCTATCAAATCATTACTTCTACCATTTGGCACAAAAACCAAAGGTTTATCTAAAGATTCTAATACCTCTAATAAATCATGAATGCTTGTCATTTGACCACATAACATATCCGCAAATAAACAAACGTTGTTTACATCATCATACAAATCAGAATCTTCATAAACAACCATTTCATCGAATTCATATTCCGCACCAGGAACAATAAATTGGCTAGTTTCACCACTCATATCAGATAATGTATATCTACACCCATTCATGTATCCATCCATCATTCTCATAGGAATATCTTCGTTGTTAACTTGTTTTAAAACTTCTTCTGCGTAAACGCCTTCTCCTACTGGAGAAATCATCTCATAATCTAATCCAAGTTCTTTAAAATATTTTGCGCAGTGATATCCACTTCCAGAAACTTTTTGTTCTGTAGATAAAAGATCAATATCTTCATTTCCTTTTGGTAATTGTTTTACTTTAGAAAATATTTCTAAATATGTTGGGCCTATAATTAATGTTTTTTTCATTGCTAGATTATATCATCCTTCTAGAAAAAGAAAAACATGCCTTAAAATAAACAAAGCAAAAAAATATCCATTTCCAATGAATGGAAATGGATATGTTCCAATGGTGGTCCCAGGCAGAATCGAACTGCCGACACAAGGATTTTCAGTCCTTTGCTCTACCGACTGAGCTACAGGACCATTGGTTGCGAGGGAAGGATTTGAACCAACGACCTCCGGGTTATGGGCCCGACGAGCTACCAGGCTGCTCTACCTCGCGATAAGTTGTTTTAAGAAAGCGGAGGAACTGGGATTCGAACCCAGGCGCCGGTTGCCCGACCTACCGGTTTTCAAGACCGGACCCTTCAACCACTTGGGTATTCCTCCATGTACGTGGACCCTGAAGGACTCGAACCTTCGACCAGTCGGTTATGGGCCGACGGCTCTGACCAACTGAGCTAAGGGTCCAAAGTTTGAGCTTCCCTAAAACTATATGGTAGCGAGGGTGAGACTCGAACTCACGATCTTCCGGGTATGAACCGACCGCTCTAGCCAACTGAGCTACCTCGCCAAATATATGGTCGGGATGGCAGGATTCGAACCTGTGACCCCTTGATCCCAAATCAAGTGCACTACCAAGCTGTGCTACATCCCGTTTTACATGGTGCGCCGAACAAGAGTCGAACTCGCAACCTTTTGATTCGTAGTCAAATGCTCTATCCAGTTGAGCTATCGGCGCATTGCACTAAACAGTGCTCAACTAATATAACAAACTTCAAATCAGAATGCAACAGTTTTTTTCACTTTTTTATTTTCTGTTCTTGTTTGGTTAACGCTTGTTTATTATAACAAATTTCAACTCTTTTTCCAGCACATTTTCAAAAAAAGCATATGGAATTGTTCCATATGCCTTTTGTTATGCCCAAATTAACCAAGTTACTAAATAACCAGAAATGACAGCTGTCATTGTAAATGGGATTCCAATTCTCATGAAATCTTTTGTAGAAACTTCATATCCTTCTTTTTGAAGAATACCAATTCCCGCAATATTTGCAGAAGCACCTACTGGTGTAAGGTTTCCACCTAAAGTAGCTCCAATTAATAATCCAAAATATAGAAGATATGGTTCTACACCCATTGTTAACGCAATCCCTTTAACAACAGGTAACATTGTAGCCACATAAGGAATATTATCCACAAATGCACTGACAACCACAGAAACAAATACTATCATTGTATACATTACAAACAATGAATTACCACCAATCTTTACGAACATTTCCGCAATTGCATCAATGACACCTGCTTCTGTAATACCCGCAATCACAATAAATAACCCTGCTAATAATAACAACGTTTGAAAATCAATTGATTTGAGAGCCCTTTTCCAAACATCATTGCTCTTTTCTTTGATCATTTCAAAGATACAACCAACGATTCCAAAACTCATACAAATAATTCCATTTGTTAATGCTGGTTTATTTTCAAATTGGCTCGCAAAAATCAACGCTACAATTACACCAAATAATAAAACTGTAGGAACGTAATCTTGTACTTTCGCTGTTACATCTTCATGAACTGGTGCACTATCTTTTCTAAATAAATACAACAAAATAGGAACTGTTAATAATGCTCCAACTTCAACAGATAAACATATGGATGGTTTTCCTAAAAATACAAAGAAATCATTAAAACTCATATTCGCTGCGGCGCTCAATAAGATACTTGTTGTATCCCCTACTAAAGTAGCTGCTCCTTGTAAATTTGAAGAAACCGCAATTGAAATAATAACTGGAACAGGATTTGTATTTAATTTCTTACAAACTTCTAATCCAATTGGTGCAACCATCAATACAGTCGCAACATTATCAACAAATGCACTTACAACACCAGAAAATAAAGACAAGGCAACAACAGCCCACTTTACATTCGGAACAATCTGTAATAACTTTTCAGCCATCAACATTGGCATATTACTTTCAATGAATAGTTCAACTACGAACATCGTTCCCGTCAACATTAGAATAATATTCCAATCAACAGCTCCAAACACTTTATCAATTGGTAAAATCCCTATCACAACAAACACTCCTGCCGCAATGAGTGCTGTAATATATCTATAATCTGGTAACAACAATAAACATACATACATTATCGCAAACAATATCAGCGCAATAACCATAAACATCCTCCTCAATTCGATTCATTCTATCATAGTTATCAATACAATTAACAAAACGATTTTAAGAATTTGTAAAATTATTAAGTTTATCAGCTTTTATTCAAAAACAAATTCAAATATAGGAAAAAAAAAAAAAAAAAGCGAGGATTGTTTTATGAACAAGAAAAAGAAAATCATTCTTATCTCAT
>CAVKTV010000071.1:0-9732 GCA_963659075.1 Lachnospiraceae bacterium
ATAATCTTCTTAACAACAAAGTCGACTTCGTTGAAATGAAAAACAATAGGAGGAATATTATATGAAAAAGTTTTTCAAAGTCTCTTTAGGTTTTGTTTGTTTATTCGCATTATGCAATTTTAATGCCGTACATGTTCACGCAGAAGATAATTCTAATATTGAAACAACTTCAATTGTCCCTTATGGTAGAGTTTGCAGTTGTGGTGGAACTTACTACTTAGCTTCAACAAGTTATGGTGCTTGGTATACCGCTTCACAAGTGAAATGTAATAGTCATACTTATGGGACTGATCTTATTCAAAAAAGAGCAGTTACAAAAACATATAAATGTGGAAGTTGTGGAAGAGGATATTCTACAACATCATATGAACAAAAAAGAGTTTGTCACGGTTATGATAATTAAAAAAGTATAATTCAATTGGATGAGGGTACGGACTTTCATCCTTTTGGCATTTGTAGTAAGGGGTGAAGTGTTTATGAAACTAAATAACATAATAAAAACATATCATAATAAAAATAATTCCGTAGATGCTTTAAAAGGTATCACATTAGAGATTGAAGAAAATGGAATTACTGTTATTTTAGGTGCGAGTGGTTGTGGAAAGACTACATTATTGAACTGTATTGCTGGTAGAGAATCCTTTGAAGGTAGTATTGAAGATGTTCCAAACTTTGATTATTTAACACAAGATTTTAATTTGTTTGAAGAAATGAGTGTTTGGGATAATCTTTGTTTAGTGAGTGATGACTTTAAATTGATTCGTCATTATTTAAAAGAGTTTGATTTAAAAGAACAAAAGAAAAAGAAAGTAAAGAAGCTTTCAAATGGTCAAAAGAAGCGTGTACAGTTTATTCGTGCTTTGTTACATAAACCTGGATTGTTGTTGTGTGATGAACCAACAGCTGCTTTAGATCATGATAATGCTGTGTTATTGATGGAAGAATTGCAGAAGATATCTAGCGATGTTCAAATCATTTTGGTAACACATGATACTTTATTAGCACAACAATATGCAGATAGAATTATTACAATGGATCAAGGAATTGTAGTGAATGATGAAAAGAAGAATTCAAATTCTTTGACGCAAGTTGGTGAAGAAATTCCAGATAGAAAATTGGATGATACTTTCATTTTGGTGATTCGAGAAATCCGTTCTAGAATCATGGATTCCTTGTCGCAAGTAATATTAATTGTCTTATGTGTATTATCAATTTTTATCACATTAAATCTATATTCAAATGTCTCTAGTCAAAGTGATTACCAAACAACTTTTAAAAATGCGGAAAATATGGTTGTTTCTGTACCAAAAGAAAAAGAAGCGAATGATGGTGAAACGTATTCTGGTTATACCACAAAATATACTGGACTTACCGTTGATGATTTGTTTGATTATTCCTCCATTCAACAATTAATCAATGATACTCCAGAAATCATTGGTGTAGAAAGTTATAATAGTAACCAATATCAACAGGATGAAGAATTAGAATACGCTAAAGGAGAATATGATAAACAAGCTTATTATCATTTTTCATATAATGATATGGATCTAGTGAATTATCCGAAGGAGACACCATATTTATTACCAAGTAATTTCCAAGAATATTCTAATTGGAATGAGTATTTAAGTGGCGATTATAAGTCATATCCAAAGTATCTTGTACAGTGTTTTGATTTGGTAAATGGATATAGTGAATTGCCATTATTATGTGGTAGTTATCCTGAAGGGAATAGTGTTCTATTAAGTAAGAATGCTGCGGATTTATTGATGGAATTAGATCAATATACTTCTTATGAAGATATGGTTGGAAAAACAGTAAAATTAGCGTTACAAGGCTATCAAAATGTCTATTGTGGTGTTATTGATGGTCAAGCTCCAATTGATGTGATTGAAGTGACGATTAGTGGTATAAGTAGTGTAGAAAATGACTATACAACAATGGTTTTTTTCAATAATGGATATGGAAATAATCCTGTTTATAATCATTACATTACAAATAAAGATGCGATAAAAATGGAATATGTAAGATTCATCTTAAAACCTGGATGTGATTATAATTCTGTTGCGGAAAAGATCAGTCAATATTTTAATAAAACAAATGTAGATATTACATTATTTAAAGGAAAAGGATTAGGCAAAGATAAAGAGTTCTATCAATCACCAGCTGGATTAGCTATATATGGATTGATTGTATTAGGCATTGTTGTTGCGATGATTGTAGTTAGTATTTTGTTTAAGAAAAAGAGAGTTCAGAAAGAGAAGAATATCATGCGTATTTATGGATATTCTCCAATCAAAGAAAGCATATTGCGTTATTTAGTATTCATGATACTTTCATTGATTCTTGTATTATTGATTTCAGGACCTATTTCAACAATGATCAATACATTCGCAAGTGCACATTATTACCAACCATTCATGACTTATAATATCTTCATGATCATAGGGATCACAATACTAGTAAGTGTTCTAATGATTGTGTTAGAAATGATTGTCAGTGGTAGACGTTATGATTCAAATTAAAGAGGCAAAAAAGAGTTTTGGAGAACAAATCATTTTTGATGATTTAACATTGGATATTCATAAACCTGGTCTTTATGTTTTATGGGGAAAGTCTGGTTGTGGAAAATCAACCTTATTAAATATCATTGCCGGATATGATACGTTTGATTCAGGAAGTATTCAAGTAGATTCTGAAGTGATGACGATCTTTCAGAATTATGAGTTAATTGAAGAATTGAATGTATATGATAATATCTTCTTAACAAGGAAGAAAAGGCCTGAAGATGAAGAGCTTCTCAAAAAGCTGGGTATTAACTTTTGGTTAAAACAGTATCCAAATGAGTTGAGTGGTGGTCAGAAGCAGAGAGTGGGAATTGCGCGTGCTTTGATAGCTCGTCCTAAAATCATTTGTTGTGATGAACCAACAGAATCTTTAGATGTAGAAAACAAACAAATCGTATTAAATATCTTAAAAGAATATGCCAAGGATCATATCGTAATCATGGCAACACATCAAAAAGAAGCTGTGATTACGTATGCTGATTATGTTTTAAAATTTGAAGGACATGATTTACGTTGTTATAAAAGAAAAGGTGAAATTCCTTCTATCCTTTCTGAAGACCAAAAAAGATATCCTAAAAAGAAGGGAATTCATCAATTAATACATAAAATTATCTCTAAAAAGAATCGATTATTCTTATGTATGACAATGATATTTTTAGTTGTGATACAAGCAAGTTCTATTCTAAAACAACAATTGTTTTATATTCCTGATACACATCATGTATTAAATGCAGGTATGATCTATGTGGATACAGATGATAAAGATACATTGAATACAATCACAAATACACAACCAATCTTATCTTTTTCTAATTTAATCTATCAAGATACAGAATATCAGACAAACATCTATCCTTATATTACTGATGATACGTTTCAACTAGAAGGAGAATCTTGTCATGATCTAGGTGTTGTAATCAATCAAAACCTCGCAAATGAATTATTTGGCTCTCACTGGAAGAATCAAGAATTATCTTTGACACTAACAGTATCACCATATACATATTCTGTTATTGTAGAGGTAGTAGGAGTGATTCAAGAGGAAGATACAAAATCTTATGACATGTATTATTCCTTAGATTCTATGATGTCTTATATTGAAGGTATTACATTATCTGATGGTAGACCTTTGTCACAATACTACAATGAAACAAATACATTCTATCAATGTAATGTTGGATATGATCATATAGAACAAATGATGCAAACATTAGAAGATCATCAGATGACTGTCACAAGTCCTTTGTATGATGAAAGAGAAACAAAAGAACAATCATCTATGATCTATCAATATTTGTTTACTGGAATCATAATCATCATATTGATTTTGTTTACGATTTATAACTATTTGATTTCTTTGAAAGAAACAAAGTATTATTTGAAATCATTTGTTATCTTGTTAGCACAAGAATTACCACTTGATGAAATCAAGAAACAATATATCTTACAAAAGATGATACCAATCATTCTATTAAGTATGATTGATTGTTTGGTATTGTTAGGTATTCATATTTTGATTCCATATATTCATATTATTTTATTGATAGGAATTCTTGTATTAGAAATCTTAGTGATGTTTATAGGTATTTGTACTGTATTAAAAACACTCAAAAGAGAAAATATCAGTACGATGATGAAAGAAAGTATTTGAATTCAAAATATTGAACAGGTATAATGATTTCTGTTAAAACGTTACGAGAAAAGAATATGGCTGAAGGAAGCATTTCTAAGAGAGGAATCTAATTGGTGTGATGATTCTGTGATGTGTTCAGTGAGTTCGCTTTTCCATGTGAAGCCAATCACTTCCGTATACTCACGTTACGAGTAAATCAAGGTGCGTATCTTAAAGATACGAATCAGGATGGTACCGCGTTTATGACGTTCCTGTTTTTCAGGAACGTTTTTTATGTGAAGGGGGATTATTATGAGCGACAAAATTACAGAAGTACAAAGTGCTGCCTTAGCTGCAATTGAACAAGCTTCAGACTTAGCTGCACTACAAGAAGTCAAAAACACATATCTTTCTAAGAAAGGTGCAATTACTGGCTTGATGAAAGAAATGAAGGATCTTCCAAAAGAAGAAAAACCAGCTTTTGGTCAAAAGGTCAATGTTTGTAAGCAAGTTGTTACAGAAGCACTTGAAAAGAAACAACAAGATCTAGAAGTTGCCGCAACAGCCGCAAAACTAGAAAAAGAAAGAATTGATATTACATTACCTGGAGATACTTTTAGAATTGGAACAAGTCATCCTTTGATGTTGATCCAAAAGGAAATTGAAGATCTATTCTTAGGTATGGGATATAAGATTGCGGAAGGACCAGAAGTTGAACAAGATTATTACAACTTCGAACTTGCGAATATTCCACAAGATCATCCTGCACGTGATATGCAAGATACTTTCTATATTGATCCAAATACATTGTTAAGAACACATACAACTGCGATGCAGATGAGAGAATTAGAAAAAGCACATGGTCAAACACCAATCAAGTTGATTTGTCCTGGTAAGGTTTATCGTAGAGATGACGATGACGCAACACATTCTCATCAATTCATGCAGTGTGAAGGATTGGTTGTTGGAGAACATGTTACACTTGCGGATTTGAAGGGTACATTAGAATTCTTGGCAAATAAGATGTTCGGTCAAGGTAGACAAATTCGTTTCAGACCTTCTTACTTCCCATTTACAGAACCATCTGTAGAAGTAGATGTATCTTGTCCATTCTGTAATGGAAAAGGATGTAATGTATGTAAAGGAAGTGGATGGATTGAAATTTTAGGTGCTGGTATGGTACATCCTCATGTATTAGAAATGAATGGTTTTGATCCTGATAAATGTAGTGGATTTGCGTTTGGTGTAGGATTAGAACGTGTTGCGATGTTGAAGTATGGTATCAATGATATTCGTAACTTCTATATCAATGACGCTAGATTCTTAAAGATGTTTGATCGTTTTGATTAATGAAGGAGGAAACAAGAGATGAAATTAAGTTATAAATGGTTAAGTGAATATGTTGATTTGTCAGATGTAACTCCTGAAGAATTAGCGAATAAAATGACAACTGCTGGTCTAGAAGTAGAAGGCATTGATGCGATGGCACAAGCAGAAGGTCTTGTGATTGGTGAAGTTGTTGAATGTGAAGATGTAGAAGGTACACATTTACATAAAACACAAACTTGTGTTGGTGATAAAACATATCAAATCATCTGTGGTGCACCAAACTGTAGAAAAGGTTTAAAAGTCATTGTTGCCTTACCTGGTGCGAAGTTACCTGGTGGAACAATTGAAGCCAAACCTCTTCATGGATTGGAATCCAATGGTATGTTATGTGCTTTATTTGAATTAGGTGTTGATAAAAAATCTTTAAGACAAGATCAAATTGATGGTATTGAAGAATTACCTGCAGACGCTCCTGTTGGTGAAACAGATGTATTAGGTTATTTAGGTTTAGATGATACGATCTTAGATGTATCTTTGACACCAAATAGAGCGGATTGTTCTGCGATGTGGAACATGGCAAAAGAAGTTGGAGCTATCTTACACAAAGAAGTAAAATGGCCTGATTATGCTGGCAAGAGTGATTGTGGTGAAGATGGTGATTTCAAGGTGTCTACAAACACAGAAAAATGTGGATGTTATATTGGTAAAGTAGTGAATCATGTAGAAGTTGGTCCATCTCCTAAGTGGATGCAACAATATTTGAACGCTGCGGGTATGAATTCTATTAATAATGTCGTTGATATTTCTAACTTTGTTATGTTGGAAACTGGTCAACCTTTGCATTATTACAATTTAAAGAAATTACCTCATCGTGAAATTACTGTTGTTGATGATAGAGAATTAAAGATGACAGCGTTAGATGGTGCTGAATTTGAGATTCAAAAGGGTGATATTTTAATTACAACAAATGGTGAAGCAACTGGTATTGCCGGTATCATGGGTGGTGAAGAAAGTATGATTGATGAAGATACAGATAGTATTTTCATTGAAGCTGCACAATTTGATCACGCTAGTATTCGTAGAACATCTATTCGTTTGAATTTGATTACGGAAGCTGCACAAAGATTTACAAAGGGTGTAGAAGAACCAGCAATGATCAAGGCAATGGATCGTTCTGTTGAACTTCTAACAAAGTACGCAAATGCATCTGGTTTTGAAAAGACTGTACAAGCAGGTGAAATGAAATATCAACCACAAACTGTTGTAGAAACATTAACACATTGTAATGGATTACTTGGAACAGATTTCAAGATGGATGAAGTTGTTGAAACATTGAAATGGTTAGATTTTAAACCAGAAGTAAGTGGTGATGAAATCACATGTCATATTCCAAGTTATCGTATTGATATCTCTGGTACTGCAGATATTGATGAAGAAGTTATTCGTTTATTAGGATTTGATTCTTTACCAAGTACTTTACCTAATGTATCCGCTACAGTAGGACAAAGAAGCGATGTGCAATTAACACGTACAACTACACGTGAAGCAATGATGGCAGAAGGATTGAATGAAATCGTTACATATACACTCGTTAATGAAGATTACGCAAAGAATGGATTTAATGCGTTAGAAAATCCTGTAGAGCTAGCGATGCCAATGAGTGAAGCACGTAAGTATACAAGAACAAACTTGATCAATTCTGTGATGGAAGTTGTTCAATATAACCAAGCACATTCAAATGTGAATAATACTTTCTATGAAATTTCTAAAGTATACGCAAAAGATGTTGAAGAAGAAAGACTCGCTATCGTATTAGATGGAAATCTTGTAGAAGATAAGCTAAGACATGTACAAGTCAAAGGTGATTTCTACGCAATGAAAGGAATTATCTTGAATTGGTTACAAAGATTAGGATTTGTTGGCTCTCGTATCAAGATTGAAGAAAACAAGATGGATACAGAACATTTCCATCCTTATAGAAGTGCAATGATTTCTTTAGGAAATAAAAAATTAGGTGTATTTGGTGAATTACATCCAGATTACGCTAAGAAGTTTGATTTAAAGAATGTTACATACGCAGAATTAACATTGGATCCAATCTTTGAGGCAAAGGCTGGAAGAATCAAGTTCACAGAACTTCCTAAGTTCCCTGCAGTTACAAGAGACCTTGCCTTAGTTGTAGATAAAACAGTATCCGCTGCTGATCTAACAAGGGCAATCACAACTGCTGGTGTAAAAGATATTCTTTCTAATGTAGAAGTATTTGATGTATATGAAGGAGAACATGTCGCAGAAGGTAAGAAGTCTGTTGCGTTGAAACTCACATATCAAGCAGATCATACATTGAAAGATGAAGAAATCACAACAGCACATGATAAGATCTTAGATAATTTATCTAAGAGAGTACACGCAGAATTGAGAGCGTAATGAAGAAGAGTAACACTCTTCTTTTTTTGTAAGCGTGGCGAGGAAACTCGGCCCTTTAGGACCGAGATGAATCGCCTTTTAATTTCTTTAATGTTAAGTATTGTATGGTATAATATTTCTACAAATAACGGCAATAATATATTAATCATTGAAGAATTGTGTATACAATTTAAATTATCATATTATCTGGGAAACAAAGTTCTGACACCAGACATCGAAGATGAAATTAAACAACTAATATATGATATTGCAGAAGAAAAAGGTTTTACGATCAGACATTTAGAGATAGGTCTAGATGATCACGTACATCTAATGGTGTCTGCACCACCTAAACTATCAGTAACTACGATTGTTAGTTGCTTAAAAGGTACGAGTGCTTTTAGGTTGTTTCGCTTACATCCTGAACTAAAACAATTTTACTGGAAGAAGGAAGATAGACACTTGTGGTCTTCTTCTTACTTTGTTGAAAGTATTGGTGCTTCCAACGAAGAAGCAGTAGCTAAATATATCGATGACCAAAGAAAGAAGGAGAACCATGATGAAAGTAAAACGAGGTAAGTCAATTAGATTGTATCCAAACGAAGAACAGAAGATTTACTTTGCTAAGTGCTTTGGCTGTTCAAGATGGTTGTGGAATCAAATTCTTTCTATGGAATCAGAGCGCTTTGAAAATGGTGGTTCTTTCGTTAATAAGTACGGATTGAATTACATTCTTACAACATTGAAGAAAGAATATTCTTGGTTAAAGGAAGTGGACTCTACTTGTTTAACAAGCGTTAGTGATGATATCAGTGCTGCATATTCAAACTTCTTTGCGAAAAGAGCTTCTTTTCCAAAGTATAAATCTAAAAGACATGAACAATCTTTTACAATCAAATGTGTGAATAAGAACATTCAAATTGTTGATGATCATCATATTCGATTACCTAAGATTGGTTATGTGTATTTTCGTAGTTCTCGTACTCTTAGTGGAACTATTAAAAATGTAACGATTCGTTTGAAACCAAGTGGAAAGTATATTGCCTCTGTACTATTTGAAACAGAAGTAGATGAACTACCAAAGACAAATAAGATTTGCGGATGTGATCTAGGTCTAAAAGAACTAGCGATATTAGATGATGGTACAAAGATACCACTACCTAGATTTGATAAGGATTCTGAAAACCAACTTATATACTGGCAAAGACTGGCATCTAGAAGACTTCTGAGAGCCAAGGAAGTCATGAAAGAAGATAAGTCTAAAACATTGTTGGATTTCAAGAACTATCAAAAAGCTAGAGAAATGGTAGCTAAGTACAATGAGAAGATAGCCAATCAAAGAGAAAACTATCTACATGTACTTTCTACATGGTTGGTAACCAATTACGATGTGATCGTGCTAGAAGACTTGAAGTCTAAGCTGATGTTAAAGAATCATAAGTTAGCTAGAGCCATCAGTAATGCCGGATGGAATAAGTTGATTCAAATGATCCAATACAAGTGCGAATGGTATGGAAAAACATTCGTACAAGTAGATGCTGCATATACATCACAAACATGTAGTGAGTGCGGATGCATCAATAACAGATTAGGATACGACCACTATGGTTGGTTGAAAGTCAGAAGTTGGCAATGCCCTGATTGTGGTGCAATACACGATAGAGATATCAACGCTGCAATCAATATAAAAAATAAAGGACTTACGCAACTAGCGTAAATCCTAGATGATAAATGGCTTGGTGCGAGCCTTGGTAAATAGCTAACACCGCTGGATAGAAGTCTTATCCAAGTGTGGCGTTCCCAGAAGCTCGGTCATTTATG
>CAVKTV010000072.1:0-9659 GCA_963659075.1 Lachnospiraceae bacterium
CAATCATATTAGATAGCGATGAAGTCATTCGCTAGGAAGGAGCATACTATGGGTGCAGTTATTTATGGTAGTGAATTATCTAAAGAATTAAGAGAACAAATGAGACTTGAAGTTGAACAGATCAAGCAATCAGGAAAACGTATTCCTTGTTTGGCTGTTGTTTTAGTTGGAGATAATCCTGCTTCTATTTCATATGTAAAAGGAAAAAAGAAGGCATGTGAAAGTGTTGGGTTTAAAAGCGTTGAAATTGATATGGACGCGAATACAACACAAGCTGAATTAAATGAGACTTTGAAGAAATTATCTTCTGATGATTCTATTGATGGAATTCTATTACAACTTCCTTTGCCAAAGAATCTAGATGAATATGAAGCAATTTCATATATTTCTTGTGATAAAGATGTAGATGGATTAACACCATTGAATTTTGGAAATCTATTTTTAAATGCGCCATCTTTTGCCCCATGTACACCTAGTGGAATCATGGAACTATTAAAAAGAATGGATTGTGATCCAGATGGAAAATACGCAGTTGTTGTAGGAAGAAGTAAATTAGTAGGTACACCAGTTGCTCGCTTACTCCAAAACGCAAATGCGACTGTTACGATTTGTCATTCTCACACAAAGAATCTTAGAGAAATCACAAAACAAGCAGATATTTTGATTGCGGCAGTTGGTTCTCCTAAATTGTTTGATGAAACGTATGTGAATGAAAATGCATATGTGATTGATGTTGGTGTCAATCGTATGGAGGATGGACATCTGTGTGGAGATGTTGATTTTGATAAAGTAAAAGATCATTGTAAGGCAATCACCCCTGTACCAAAAGGTGTAGGACCAATGACAATTACAATGTTATTAGAAAATACATTGAAGTCATATAAAAGGAGTCATTGATATGGTTACAGAATATGGACTAAATGATATCGTTGAAATGAAAAAAGAACACCCTTGTCATAAAAGCAAATTATGGCAAATCATACGTGTTGGTGCAGATATCAAGGTGAAGTGTTTAGGATGTGGCAATGTAATCATGTTTCCTAGACATGAATTTGAGCGTAAAATGAAAAAGGTCGTTGAAAAAGCGAAAGAGGAATAAAGAGAGGAAAGAAATAAATGTCATTAACAGCAGGAATCGTAGGTCTTCCTAATGTAGGTAAATCTACTTTATTTAACGCAATTACAAATAGTCAGGTGCTCGCAGAAAACTATCCGTTTGCGACAATCGCTCCAAATGTTGGTGTTGTAGAAGTGCCGGATTATCGTATGGATGATTTTGTGAATATTTTTCATCCAAAGAAAACAATTTATACAACATTTGAATTTACAGATATCGCAGGTCTTGTTAGAGGTGCATCAAAGGGTGAAGGATTAGGAAACCAATTCTTAGGGAATATTCGTCAAACAGACGCAATCATTCATGTTGTAAGATGCTTTGATGATGCAAATATTGAACACGTAGAAGGATCTGTTGATCCAGTACGTGATATTGAAGAAATCAATCTAGAACTGGCAATTGCTGATTTAGATTCTGTAGAAAACAGAATTAGTAAGATTGCGAAAAAAGCACAAACAAAAGATAAAGATGCGGTAAAAGAATTAGAAACATTAAATAAATTTAAAGAACAGTTATTAGCTGGTAAAGCAGTTCGTTTATTAGATTTGAATGAGAATGATTTAGAAATCATGAAAAACTATGGTTTATTAACAGCGAAACCAGTAATCTATGTGGCAAATATGTCAGATGAAGAAATCAATGATCCAAGCAATAATCATTATTTTCAATCCGTTAAAGAATTAGCTGAAAAAGAAGGCAGTGAAGTTATCGCAATCTGTGCAAAGATGGAAGAAGAACTATCTGGATTAGACAAAGAAGAAAAACAAGCTTTCTTAGATGATCTTGGAATCAAAGAATCTGGTTTGGATCAAATCATTCAAGCAGCTTATCATTTATTAGGACTTCGTACATTCTTTACAGTTGGAGAACCTGAGTGTCGTGCATGGACTTTCCATGAAGGTATGAAAGCACCACAATGTGCTGGTGTCATTCACTCTGACTTTGAAAAAGGATTTATTCGTGCTGAAGTTTATAGTTATGAAGACTTCATGGAATATGGAAGTGAAAAAGCTTTAAAAGAAGCTGGAAAATTGAGGGTGGAAGGTAAAGAATACGTCATGAAAGATGGAGATGTTGTATTCTTCCGCTTCAATGTTTAATATTTGTGGTAAAATAATAATACACTTTTGGAGGTTAAAAATATGAAACTTATATTAGCTATCGTTTCTAATGATGATGCATCCGCAGTTACTTCTGCATTAACAAAGAATAATTTCTACATGACACGTTTATCAACGACAGGTGGATTCTTAAGAGCAGGAAACACGACACTGATCGTAGGTACAGATGATGATTTAGTAGATAAATGTATTGATGTCATTGGTTCTGAAGCAAAGAGACGTACAGAAATCGTTCCTTCTACAGCTAGCTATGACATTGGACGTTATGCATCCTTCCCTGTTGAAGTACAGGTTGGTGGCGCAACAATCTTCGTACTTGATGTAGATCAATTCAAGAAACTTTAAGAGGAAAAGCAGGATAACCTGCTTTTTTTAAACATGGAAGTAAAAGAAACAGAACAAAAAGATATTAAAGATGTTGTTTTGATTATTTCTCAAGCAAAACAATATTTTAGAGAACACGGTATTCCTCAATGGCAAGGGGATTATCCAAATGAAATGGATATCGTAAAAGATATAGATTACCACGGTGCCTATTGTATTAAAAATGAATCAGAAATTGTTGGGTATTCTTTTGTAGCACAATATAAAGATCCTAATTATTCTTATATTGAGGGACAATGGTTGAATGAAGATCCATATGTAGTCATCCATAGAACTTGTATCAAAGATATAATGAAGGGAAAGAATCTTGCGTTTGAGTTTGTTGCGTTAGCGAAAAATATTTGCGAAAAGAACCAAATTCATAACATTCGTGTTGATACCCATGAAAAGAATCTTTCGATGCAAAAAATGTTAGAAAAGAATGGCTTTATTAAAACAGGTATTATCTATGTAGAAGATGGATCACCAAGATTCGCATATCAATTGGTATTCTAAAAGGATTGCTTATTGGCAATCCTTGATTTGTTTAAGTAAGATTTCTTTTTTGTTTGGTATCTTTTCTTCAATTACATCATTTAATAAATCATTGAGTGTTTCTGATATTTGTTTTCCTTGATATCCTAAAGATACTAAATCAGAACCATTGATTTCTAATTGTTTTAAAGAATAACATTCTTGATTTTGAATGATAGATTGATAGATGTCATAGATATGATCATATGATTGTAGATCTATTGCTTCACGGAACTTTAAATACAATTCAAAATCACAAGATAATTCTCTTAATATTTTTTTGATTTCAATGCGATTTGTGATAGGTGAATCTTTGTGAGAAATCATGTCTGTTACTGTCATGATTTCTTTGTTTGAATATTTTAATTGTTTTAAAGTATGCTTTGGATTTTGAAAAGAACAAAATAGTATCGCTAAGCGTACATATGCATTATTGATTGAATTCTGTAATGATTGAATCAAAGAATCCCAATCTTTAATTTCATTGAATTCCGGTAAGAAAATAGAAAATACTTTACGATATGGATAAAGTAACGGAAGAAAACCATCACCTTCTAAATATTTTGTAAATTCTTCTTGGATACGTTCAATAGAAACATAAGATAAAGTTTCTTTTGTATCTAAAATAGCTTTAGAAGTTTCTTCTTCAATGGAAAAATTTAATTGTGAGGCAAAACGAATTGCGCGTAGTATTCGTAAAGCATCTTCATCAAAACGTTCATATGGATTTCCAATACAACGAATGATTTGATTTTCTAGATCTTCTTTCCCGTGAAAGAAATCCAATAATCCAGTATCTTGGTTATAACATAGCGCATTGATTGTGAAATCTCTTCTAGCACAATCATCTTGTATCGTTCTTGTGAAGATTACTTGATCTGGATGACGATGATCTTTATACGCAGTTTCTTTACGATAGGTTGTAATTTCAACAGGAATATGATTTGAAACAACAGTTACAGTTCCATGTTGTAAACCCGTATCAATTGTATGAAAAGAATGGAATACTTGTTTTGTTTCTTCAGGTAATGCATTTGTTGTGAGATCATAATCATGTACAGGCCTATTTAATAAGATAGAACGAATCGCACCACCAACAATAAAACATTCATAACCATTTTCATTTAATTTTTTCATTAATATCGAAACATATTCAGGAATTTGTAAGTTCATAGTCACTATTATACGTTAAAATGATAGGAAAGATGGAGATAAAAATATGCGAATTGGACAAAGTACAGATATTCATCAACTAGCTGAAGGAAGAAAGTTGATTATTGGTGGTGTAGAAATCCCACATACAAAAGGACTTGTAGGTCATTCTGATGCGGATGCTTTGACGCACGCAGTTGCGGAAGCAATTTTAGGAGCATTAGCTTTAGGAGATTTGGGGAAGTGGTTTCCAGATACTGATGAAAAGTGGAAAGGCGCAGATTCACAAATTATTTTAAAAGAAGTCGCAAGAATGATGGATGAAAAAGGATATCGCATTGGAAATGTGGATTCTTTGATCATGATTGAAAAACCAAAGATGGCACCCCACATTCAACAAATGCGTGAGAACTTTGCGAAGGCATTACGTTGTTCTATCGATCAAGTGAGTGTAAAGGCAACACGTGGTGAAAAAATGGGATTTGTTGGAAGAGAAGAAGGCGTACAAGCTTTTGCGGTTGTTTTGTTAGAGGATAAATAATATGTTCGAAAAGACAACAGAAGAAAAAGTATTGAGAGATCCTGTACATGGATATATTCATGTTGATTTACAAGTTGTATGGGATGTTATTAATTCTGCGTGGTTTCAAAGATTGCGTAGAATTCGACAACTAGGTGGTGCCTATGTTGTATATCATTGTGCAGAACATTCTCGTTTTGGGCATTCTTTAGGTGTATATGAACTTGTAAGAAGAATGGTATCTGAAGTAAATGATATTTCTAAAGCATTGAATGAAAAAGAAAAGGTCACAGCGATGCTTGCAGGATTATTGCATGATATTGGTCATGGTCCCTATTCTCATGCGTTTGAAGGTGTGACAAAAACAAGTCATGAAGATTTTACTTGTAGGATCATTGAAGAAAATACAGAAATCACAAAAATATTAGAAGGTTGTTGTAAAGGTTTAAGTAAAGATGTTGCGGATGTGATTCGCCATGAAAGTTCTAATCCATTATTAACACAATTGATTTCATCACAATTAGATGCAGATCGTTTTGATTATCTATTACGAGATGCATATTTTACTGGAACAAAATATGGTGAATATGATTTAGAGAGAATCTTAAGAACATTGCGTGTACATGATGGAAACCAACTTGTTGTGAAAGAAAGTGGTGTATACGCAGTAGAGAACTATATCATGGCTCGCTATCATATGTATTGGCAAGTCTATTATCATCCAGTCGCTAGAAGCTATGAAACAGTACTACATCTTTTATTTAAACGTTTAAAAGATCTAGGAATGGAAAATGTAGATGAACATGTAATTCCTTTGTTTTATCCAATCATCAATGGTAGAAAGATTTCCTTACTAGATTATTTCGAACTAGATGAAAGTACATGTGGATATGGCTTCCAACAATTAACAAGACATTCTGATCCTATTATTGCGGATCTAGCACAAAGAATTCGTGATCGTCATTTATTTGAATATCAAGATTCACAAGATAAAGAAAATCGTAAAATCAAAAAGTTATTAAAAGAAAAAGGATATGATACACATTATTATTGGGCTAAAGATGAAGTGGCACAATCACCTTATGTTCCATATTCTGGTGCAGGAACAGGTAGTATTTGGGTGAGAATGAAAGATGGTTCTACAAAAGAATTATCGAATGCTTCTAATATTGTTTATTCTTTGATACATGGTCCTGAAAAAGATGATAATAAAGTGTTTTTTCCGATGGTAATAAAATGAAAGTAAAAGTGAAATTAATACAATATAACTTATTAGACAATGAAGAAAAGGTCATTGCGGATGGAAATGCAATCTTAGAAAAGAATATTTTGAAATATAAAGAAAATGATACATCTGCATTTCATTTTGTTGAATTTCAAGAAGGATTCGTTAAATTAGAAAGAAAATGTGATATTAGTTCCCTCACGATTTTAAACAATGGGAAATGGGGACATACTACAGTCATGAGTCCATATGGAAATATGGAAATGAAAACAAAAACATATTCAATTTTAAGAAATGATTATGAATGGGCAGTAGAATATAGTATTTACTCACAAAATGAAGAAGTTGTCCGTCAAAAATTAGTTTGGAATATACAATATCTATCTTAATGGTGCTTGACTTTATGTCTTGCACAATGTAACATACTTGCGCATTAAAGAATTACACAAAATCTTAGGATTTGATGTGCAAGGGAGATATAGTAAATGAGTGTTTCACAAAGTATGACGGATGTAGCGTTTCAATGCTTGTCCAAGAGAAAAAAAGAAATTGATTTCTTAAAACTTTGGGCAGATGTTAGTAAACAAATGAATATTCCTGAAGAAAAATTAAGAAAGAAGAAAAGCCAATTTTATTCGGAATTGATGTTAGATTCTAGATTTGCTTCTTTAGAAGGAAATAAATGGGATCTAAGAAATAGAAGAAAGTTCGAAGAAGTTCATATCGATACAAGTGAGATTGCGATGGACGACGAAGAAATTGAAGATACACTTGATAAGAGTGGTTTAGATTTGCCAACTGGCGATGATGCATTTGACAACTAATGAGGGGAGGCTGCAATTTGCCTTCCTTTTTTGAAAGGTGGAATATATGGATGAAATAAAGAAAGAACAAGAAGAACATACAGAAGAACTTCCTATGATAGAGAATGTTGTATGGCATAGAGAAGAGGAAGAAGAATCTTTGGATAAACCAATTGATAAAGAAGTGCATATGACACCAATTACTGCGGATGAAACAATAGAAGAAACGCAGCCAAAGAAACAAGATAAAAAAGAAGAACCTGTTCAAAAAGAAAAAGCACAATCAAAGAAATCTAATAAAAAACTTTGGGTGATTTTATGTGTGATAGTAGGTGCAATTGCGTTAATTTGTTGTGGTGCTTATTTTTGGAATCAATATCAAAAAGAACAAGCTACAAAACAAGCAGCTTATCAGAAAGTGTATGAACAATTAAAAGTAACATTTAAAGAAGATGAAAAAGATTCTGATGGAAATGAAGTGGATTACACAATCTATGAATATGGTGAAGAAGCAAGAGACCCTTTAGATATTGTGGATACACATTATGGTGATGTGACTTGTTCACCTGAAACAATCGATACTTCTAAAGTTGGAACTGTTAAATTAACGTATACTGTGACAATGCAAGATAGCTATGGAGAAAACGTAACAAGAGATTTCACATTAGATGTTACAGTTCATGATACACAATCTCCAACCATTGAATTGAATGAAAGCTCTATTACGATTACAGAAGGTGATACATTTGATCCAGCAAGTAATATCAAAACCGTTAGCGATGTTGTTGATGGTAATTTTGAGTATGTTGAAATAGAACCAGAAAAGAGTGATAGTTCTGCGCCATTCTATGATAGTGGATGGTATACATATACAAGTGATGTAGATGCTGAAACGCCAGGAAAATACACAGTACGTATCAAAGCGACGGATATCAATGGGAATTCTACTGACCTTGCGTATCAAGTGACTGTGAAGAAAAAAGACCCTACATCATTCATGACAATTTCAACAACGACATGCACGAAGGTGTTAGAACAATTATCTTCCGAAGATAGTAATTCTAGTGAAGTTGGAAAATGGGAAGATCTAAATGGTTATTTAGGAACTGTTTTATATCAATCTGAACAATATACTTCACAAGATGAAATGATGAAAGATGGAAAAGAATATCTTTCAAATCATTTTGATGAGCTAACAAAAAATAAAGATGCAAAACAAATTTCTGTGATTGGAAGTATTACAGTGGACGCAAAAGAAGCAACAGTTTATTACATGGAAGCGTTAGATGATGATGGAAATATCATGTATTATTTCTACGCAATTGTGTAAAAAATGAAAGAAAGTGATTTGAATCACAAGTTATAGCTTGTCAGAAGAGTTATTCAAGACTAAAATAGAAGTACCAAAATATAGGAGGAATCGTAAATATTATGGCATTAGTTTCTGCAAAAGAAATGGTTGAAAAGGCTCACGAAGGACATTACGCTATCCCAGCCTTCAACATCAACAACTTAGAATGGACAAAAGCTGTACTTGCTGGTGTGCAAGAAGCTAAGTCTCCAACAATCTTACAAGTATCTGAAGGTGCTGGTAAGTACATGGGCGGATTTAAGACAGTCGCTGACATGGTTCGTGATTTATATGAATCAATGGGAATCACAGTTCCAGTAGCACTTCACTTAGACCATGGTACATATGAAGGAGCAAAGGCTTGTATCGAAGTTGGATTCACATCTGTTATGTTTGATGGATCTCATTATGACTTTGATGAAAACGTTGCTAAGTCTAAGGACATTATCAACTTAGCTCATTCAAAGGGTATCTCTGTTGAATGTGAAGTTGGTGGTATCGGTGGTACAGAAGATGGTGTTACATCTAATGGTGAACTTGCTGATCCAAAAGAATGTGCTGAAATCGCTGCTTTAGGCGTTGATTTCTTAGCTGCTGGTATTGGTAACATCCATGGTGTATATCCAGCTGACTGGAAGGGATTAAACTTCGACAGATTACAAGAAATCGATACAGCTGTTGAAGGAAAACCATTAGTATTACATGGTGGTTCTGGTATTCCATTTGAACAAGTTCATAAGGCTGTTACATTAGGTGTTTCTAAAGTTAACATCAACACAGAACTTCAATTAGAATTTGCTGCAGCTACACGTGCATATGTTGAAGCTGGCAAGGATAAAGAAGGTAAGGGATATGATCCACGTAAACTTCTAAAGCCAGGTACAGACGCTGTAACAAAGAAGGTTGTAGAACTTTGCGAAGCATTTGGTTCTGCTAACAAGGCTTAATCAAGTATAAGCATTGAGGAAATCTTAGGATTTCCTTTTTCTATTCAAATAATTTAATGACGTAATTAAAGTGTTATGCGAATGTTACATAGCACTTTTTTGTGGTGAAATATTTGATAATCTCAATAGATTCATTTTTTACTCTAGACTATTGCCTTGCCATAAGGGTAAGCATATATAGTGTTTGAAAGAAAAGCACTTACCATCAAAATGGAGGAAATAACGATGAAAAAAATTCTAATGTGTATTATGACTGCTTCGGTGTTAATCCAAACAACATTGCCGGTTCCTGTTAAGGAGAATGTGATAAGATAATTCTATGAAATGCAATATATGTGGAAATGAAATGGTGGAAGGTGCTCTTGAAGTTGGATATGGTGAATGCTTTTGGATGCCAAAAAATTTTCCGCTATCTAATATGATGCGTAAGAAATTCACAAAGCATAGTAAAATTCCTGAAGAATTAGTAATGTTAAAATATGAACATTATTTTTGGGGGAATAAATCAAGAATGAAAGCATATCGT
>CAVKTV010000073.1:0-2610 GCA_963659075.1 Lachnospiraceae bacterium
CCACAAGTTATTTCGTTGCCAAATCCTTCTCAACCCCAACTAATTTTACTGCGTCCAAAAAAAGCGCTATGCAAGTTTGTACATAACACTTTAATTACGTCAATTAATTTAATTTCTTATCTTAATGACATTGATATCAATCTCGTAATTGGTTATATATCACAGGACTACTGTCCTGATTGTTCGTATATATCACTCGATGAATTTCTCATCGATTTGTAAGTATATTTCACTTGGTCAATGACCAATGAATCGTTATATATACTCTCGTATTTGTCTATCAGTGATACGAGTTATTGCCTTTCAGCGAGTAAGAATATACCATTTTAAAATATCAAAGTCAACACTTATTTTAAAAAAATTTAAAAGTTACAATATTATTTGCATGAAATATTATTTATCAGTCATTTTAGCGATGTTGATGTGGTCATCTTCTTTCATCGCAACAAAGCTAACTTATCAATCTATTTCACCAATTCTTTTGTGTTGCGTTCGTTTCGCAATCAGTTACTTTTTGTTGTTTCTATATCGTTTTATCACAAAACAAAACGCAAAAGTTGAAAAGAAAGATATGAAAGTCATCATCTTTAGTGCCATTGGCGGAATTTCCATCTATTACACTTTAGAAAATATTGCCTTATCTTTAACAAGTGCATCTATGACTTCATTGATTGAAGCCGCTTATCCCGTATTAACAATATTAGTAGGAATATTTATCTATCATGAAAGAACAAACAAAAGAACGATTCTAGGAATATGTATGAGTATCATTGGTGTTGTTCTACTAACAGATTTCTCACAAGCTTCTAGTGATTTATTAGGAAATGTATTATTGATCATTGGTGGTATTTTATGGGGATTCTACAACTATCTTGTACAAAAGATTCCTAACAAATATGATTCTATTACAATTACTTATTATCAAATGTTGTTTGGAACAATTGGTTTTATCCCTTTGATTTTCTTAGAAAAGCCAATGTTTAGTAATATTAATCTAAACATCATTTTATCCTTGTTATATTTATCTGCAGGATGTTCTGTACTTGCCCTTTTACTTTATAATTACGGGTTAAAGAAAATACCTGCTTCACACGCTTCTACATTGATGAATGTCATGCCTATCTTTGGAATTATTCTATCTGCGTTGATTCTTCACGAAAGTATCACGATGAATCAAATAATTGGTGGTATCATTATTTTGTTAGGTGTATTTATATCTACAAGAAAAGAAAGTTCTTGACACGAAAGCGGTTTCAAGTATATTACTATTATAAACATTTGCTTAGAATTAGATTTTTGTTTAGAAAGGGAGTTATGACACAAAGAGAAAGACAAATATTACAATGGATCGAAGAAAATCCAATGATTTCTCAAGAAGAATTGGCAATTAAAGCTGGAATATCACGTTCTTCTATTGCGGTACATATTTCTAATCTCATGAAAAAAGGATATATTGCGGGAAAAGGATATGTTCTTAGAAGTGGTACATATGTAGTTGTAATTGGTGGAGTGAATATTGATATCGGTGGTCAATCTGACAAAGAATTGATTCCTGGTGATTCTAATCCTGGCAAAGCTACAACTTCATTAGGTGGTGTAGGAAGAAATATCGCACATAATATTTCATTATTAGATACAGATGTACGTTTCTTAACAGCCTTTGGCGATGATGAATACGCTCAACGCATTGAGGCAAGTTGTGCTAATCTAGGAATTGATATCTCACATGCTAAGAAAGTAAAGAATGCAAATACAAGTACTTATATTTTCTTATCTGATCCAAGTGGAGATATGGCATTAGCTGTGAGTGATATGAGTATCTGTGAAGAAATCACACCTTCTTATTTATCACAAAACATTCAAATCATTAATAACGCTCAAATCGTTGTGATTGATGCAAATATTCCTGAAAAATCTATCAAGTGGCTTTCGGAACACTGCACTGCACCAATCTTTGCTGATCCAGTATCTATCTCAAAAGCAGATAAGTTAAAGCCTTATCTTTCTAAGATCAATACATTAAAACCAAATAAGATTGAAGCAGAATATTTAAGTGGTATTAAAATCACAGATCAAGCGTCTTTACAAGAAGCCGCAAATAAGTTACTAGAAACAGGATTACATAGAGTATTTATTTCTTGTGGAAGTGATGGTGTGTTTGGTGCCGATCACAATGAATCTATTATGTATCCATGTTATCCCGCAAATATGAAAAACGCTACTGGAGCTGGAGATGCCTTCATGGCCGCTATTACATGGGCCTATCTAGAAGGAACAAATCTAGCGGATGCTTGTGCGATTGCTAGTGCAGCTGCCGCAATCGCTGTTGAAGGAAGCGAAACGATCAACCCAATGATGTCGGTTGAAGCTATAACAGAAAAAATGATGCAAGAATAAGTAAAGGAGAGATGCAATCATGTTAAACAAATTTTTAGATGTAAACCCTGAAGTCGCAAAAGCCATTGAAGATGGAAAACCTGTTGTTGCCTTGGAATCAACAATTATTTCCCATGGTATGCCTTACCCACAAAACGTTGAAACTGCTTTAAAAGTAGAACAAATCATTCGTGAAAATGGTGCTGTTCCTGCTACTATCGCAATTATTGGTGG
>CAVKTV010000073.1:2620-9635 GCA_963659075.1 Lachnospiraceae bacterium
ACTTTGGTAAAAAAGGACAAGCTATCACTAAAGCTAGTAGAAGAGATTTAGCTGTTATCTGTGCTGAAGGACAAGATGGTGCTACTACAGTTACTACAACAATGATCATTGCACATATGGCTGGTATCAAATTCTTCGCTACTGGTGGTATTGGTGGTGTTCATAGAGGTGCACAACAAACATTCGATATTTCTGCAGACTTACAAGAACTAGCACATACTCCAGTTATGGTATGTTGTGCAGGTGCTAAAGCTATCTTAGATCTCGCTTTGACATTAGAATACTTAGAAACACAAGGTGTTCCAGTACTAGGTTACCAAACAAAAGAATTACCAGCATTCTATTCAAGACATTCTGGATTAGAAGTAGACTATCAAATGAATACACCTGAAGAATGTGCAAAAGCATATAAGGCAAGTGAAGATCTTGGATTCTCTACAGGTATGTTATTAACAAATCCAATCCCTGAAGAATACGCTATGGATGATGCAGTTATCAATGGCGCAATCGATGAAGCAATCAAAGAAATGGATGAACAAGGTATCAAAGGAAAAGCTTGTACTCCATTCTTACTCGCTAAGGTTGCTTCCTTAACAGGTGGTGATTCCTTAGATTCAAACATCCAACTTGTATTCAATAACGCAAAGTTAATGGCTCAAGTTGCTGTGAATTATTCCAAGATGTAAGTAAAAATCCTTCTCACGAAGGATTTTTTCATATATGATATTTGCATGATTCAATTAACAGATTACTTATATAACGGAGATACTGTCATACGTATTCTACATAAATACGCAGATGATTTAGAAAAAGAAACAAAAACAACAGACAATATCGTTGATATTGCTCATGTATATTTTTTAAGAGAAATCATTGGTTTATTAGAACATAATGATTTTTTAACATCACAATCACAAAGAATTCGTGAATTCTATAAACTATTAGCGACAGAATATCCATTTTTAGCTTTTACATTTCGTGGAAGAATCAAATCTTTGATTCGTGCTGAAGAAAAGTTTAATGGATATATCGTTCGATTTATTTATGAATACCATCAAGAAAATCATACATATCCAAGTGCTGATCAAATCGTAGATGCAGTTTCACATTTTCGTGATTTAATTGCGTATAGAATTGTTATTTCTATGCCTAAATGTCATTTAAAACCTACTGATGATCGAGAAGAAGTTGAATTGAAATATCTCTATGAAATCGCAAATCAATTACCAGCTTTCATGGAAAAGAATGATTTTACAGTTGAAAAACAAAGAAAACATAGAACCCCATCTCCATTATTATCAAAAGAAGTAGCACCATTCTACCGTGATTATATTTATGATAGTAAAAAGAATGGATATCGTTCATTACATATTTCATTTTATGATAATGCTTCTGGTTCATTTACAGAACTACAATTACGCACAAAAGAAATGGATGATTATAATGAAATTGGTGATGCAAATCATACATTGTACGAACAAAGACAATCTAAACAACGTGCAGAAAGAGACGAAATCAAACAAGGAGAATGTTCTTATTTTGATGATGCATATCTAAGAGGCTTATCTCTACAAAATATAGATTATTCTAAAGTTGATGTAAATATGTTTACTGCATATGATAACTATAGAATCAATGATGATTGTGGGTTATTACATGGACGTTTGATTCTTCCTTATGAACACTTATCTAGATTTCAAAATGATGCCATTGACTGACATCATTTTTTCATTTGTCTAAAACAGGGACTTGTATTTCTTGAATACAACTTTCCATATATTTTATTTCATCTTTTGTTAGAGAAATATCTAAACATTTCACAGTATCTAATACTGATGTATTCTTCCTCATCCCAACAAGAAGATTCATATTTTCATATTGTTCTAAAGACCATGCTTGTACTAGATTCGCGTAAGAACAATGATATTTTTCACATAGTGGTTTCCATGATTCAAATGCTTTTAATAAACCAGATTGATACTTTTCTCTAGTCCAAGGTAATCTACTACGAATATCTGTTTTTTCAAATTTCTTTTTTAGAAATGCAGGCCCTGTTAAGAATCCTTCTTCTAATACACCATACACTTGGAAAACAGTATTATATTTTTGACATACATCAAAATAGTCTCTTCCGTGAAATGGAGATAAAATGGAAAAGAATTCTTGTACTAAAGATACAGCACCATATTTTTGATAGTTCTCTAAATCTACTGGTTGAGAATTTGATAGACCATATGTACGTATCTTACCTTCTTTTTTTAATTCTTCTAATGCGGCAACAGTTTCTTCTTCACTCCAATCATGACACACATAATGTACGATAACAGAATCAATATACTCTGTATGCATTCTCAATAAAGAATCTTCAACATCTTTTTTAATTGCTTGAAAACTTGTGTCGTTGTTTACTGTATATCCATCTCTACTGTAGTGAAAATTACCACCATCATTTCTCCAATTCAAAGAGCACTTTGTTTGTAAAACAAAATGATTTCTGCGTGTTTGTAATGCTTTTCCTAATAATATTTCACTTTCTCCAGTACCATATACTGGTGCTGTATCAATATAATTGATACCTTGATCTAAACAAACATCTAATAAATTTTCTGTATCTTGTAATGTACTGTTATGATCACTCCATACACTACCGCCACCCAATCCCCAAGTACCTAAAGATATTTTAGATACTTGAATATCTGTATTCCCTAACTTTTGATATTTCATATAATTCTCCTTGTTACCATTATACAAAAAGACTATCTTTTCAGATAGCCTCATAAAGTAATTGTAGTTGTAGCACAACCAGCTTTTGCTTGTTTTGCGGAAACTGTAATTGTAGTACCAACAGTTGCTTTTACGACCCAAGTAAGTTTCTTTTTCGCAGGTGCATTAGCAAATGTTGTTAAATTTCCATAGATAGAACCGGTAACTGTTCTAGAATAACCTGATAGATTGCCAGCATCTTCTACTTCTTTTCCTTCTACGATTTCAGCACCATCAATGCTAACTTTTACATGGTCTTCTACATGTAATTCAAGTGCTTCTTCACTGAGGTTTGTTGGTAGATATCCTGTATTTCCAACAACTGCAGTAATTTTATATACATCAGAAGAAACTTGTTGTTTTTCTAGAGAATCAATCACGAGATGTGGCATTGCCTTTGCGAAACGAATATTAAACGCTGTATCATGTTCCACTTCTGCCAACAAGAAATTTTCAGGTGGATTTTGTAAAGTGAACTTTGTATTAAAACCACCAAGTTCTACTTTTCCAAATACTGGATGATCATATTCTTCCCATGGTTTGAAATATTGTGGAGCATTTTCTTTCACCCATTTCATAATTGCGTTGAAACGATTCAAAGAATCTTCAGGTGTTTCTTCACCTTCACCCCATTTATATGGAACACCAGCTTTTTCAGCTACATTCCAAAATTCCATTGTATAAGCAGGGACACCTTGTGATTGATAGAACCAATCATCTAATGCACCTGAATCCCAATGTGTTTGATCTTTCATGAAAGAATCAAAAATGTTCATTGGTTTATATCCTAATTCTTCTTCACCCATTTGAGCGATTGCCTTAAAGGATTCAATATCGTAATGAGGAGCAGTCTTAGCAGGTCTTGTTCCAGGAGGATATAAGATAATACCACCTGATGTATGGCCAATTGCTGCACCACCAATATTTGGGTGTGCTAAGGCAAAGTCAACGATTGCCTTTGTTTCTGGATTGCATAATGGATATTTGCCAGCACCTGGCTGTCTAGAATCAGGGAACCATCCTAATGGGAAGTTTCTATTAAAATCTAATCCCCAAGAAGCTTTCTTCTGTTTTAGATTTTCATCACCATCATATGCTTCAAAAACACCTTCTGGATAAATATCATAGAATTCATCTTCTGTATCAGATGGTGTTCTTTTTACCATAGAATCCGCATTGTTAGGATCTTTCTTCCACGCACCATACTTAGATGGGATTCTCATCATACGAACAACACCATCACCATCTAAATCTTCTGGTTTGATTCCGCCTTCTTTAGGTAAATAATCACGATTTGCGGAACGTAAGTTATAAGGTGTTGTTAAATATGTTTCTGCACCATCTGGTGTAACTCTAGGAATCACATAGATCGTTGTGGAATCTAATAGATTTGTGACAGTCTTATCTTCACCATAATTTGTTAGAAGATAATCGATTGTATGCATCGCACACATAGAAGATGTAACTTCACCAGCATGAATATTACCATCTAAATACCAACCTGGTTTATCTAACGCATCACCAGTTTTTGTATTTGTTAGAGTAACAACATATTGATTCTTACCTTCTAAAGTAACGCAATTCACTTCTAGTTTTACGAGTTCAGGATAATTCTTTTCAAAATATTCTAAATTTGATTTTAATTCATCATATTTATAATAATGATCATATTTAAATGTTGTTTTCATATACATCTCCACTATAATACTTGGGATAAAAATTCTTGTGTTCTAGGATTTGATGGATGATCAAATACTTCTTCAGGAGTTCCTTCTTCCGCAACGACTCCACCATCAATGAATAAGACTCTATCACTGACTTCACGTGCAAATCCCATTTCATGTGTAACGATTACACATGTCATACCTGATTCAGCTAAGCCTTTGATAACGTTTAATACTCCCTTTACCATTTCTGGATCCAACGCACTTGTTGGTTCATCAAATAACATTACATCTGGATGCATTGCCATAGCTCTAACAATAGCTAAACGTTGTTTTTGACCACCAGATAGCTTTCTTGGATATTCATCCGCCTTTTCTTCTAGTCCAACTTGTTTCAATAATTCCATTGCTTCTTTTTCAGCATCTTCCTTTGATACATTCTTTTCAAGCATTGGAGTAATTGTAATATTGTTTAAAACTGTTAGATGTGGGAATACATTGAATTGTTGGAACACCATGCCAATCTTTTGTCTATGGATATTTAAATCAGTACTTTTAGGATCTAATTTTTCTTCTTCAAAATATACTTCACCACCAGTTGGCTCTTCAAGCATATTCAAACATCTCAAGAAAGTAGATTTTCCTCCACCAGAAGGTCCAATAATCGTAACAACTTCACCTTTATATATTTTTTCAGAAATTCCTTTTAAAACTTTTAAATCTCCAAAATCTTTTTTGAGATCAACTGTCTCAATCAACGGTTTATTCATATCAATCACTTACACTCATCCTCTTTTCTAATTTTTTAACTGCCCAAGATAATGTTAGAGTAACAGCTAAGTAAATCGCTGCAATAATAAACAATGGTTGCCATACAAGATATTTATTCGCAAGTAATGTTCTTGTATACATCAATTCATACAACATGAATGTACCCGCAAGAGATGTTTCCTTAACCATCGCAATATATTCATTCGCTAAAGCAGGAAGGATATTCTTGATTGCCTGTGGCAAAATGATTTTTGTCATACAGTGCTTTTCAGTCATTCCTAATGAACGTGCAGCTTCTGTTTGTCCTTTATCTACTGCCATAATTCCACCTCTGATAATTTCAGAAACGTAAGCACTAGAGTTCAAGATCAAAGCTAATAGTACAAAGTAAACTTTATCGATATTATTTAATGATGGAAATACCATTGGCAAGAAATAATATGAAATATACATTTGAACTAAGATTGGCGTACCTCTAAGAATATTGATATATATTCCCGCTATAGAAGATACGACTTTATTTTTAGATAAATGCATCAAAGAAACCAATGCACCAATTAATGTTCCTCCAATGACTGCTATTAACGCATATTCTAATGTTCCAGCTAAACCTCTTAAGAAAATTGGCCAGTACAGAAAGAATACTTCAAGAATTCCTTTTCCCATTTTTATCACCTTTCTCTAATCAAACTAAATTATTCAGCTCCAGATGCTTTCTTAGCAATTTGATACCATTCACTTACATATCCATTGTCTGTAGCTGTAGCGAGACATTCATTAATAACTTCCATGAATTGTGTTTCACCCTTCTTGCATAGACATACGTTACCTTGGTAATCACCATATGGAGTTAAATCAAAATATACGTTTGTTAATACGAATGCACCATCAGATGTTTCAACATAGTTTTCAGCTGTATTGTTCGCTAAAGCAATTGCGTCACACTTACCAGAAGATAAACCTAAGATTGCTTGATCTAATGTACCAACAGATTCATATGTTGTAGAACCATCTGTATCTAAAGCTAAGATTTCATCTTGTACATACATTTCTTGTAGAGAGTTAGCTTGAGCCATGATTCTCTTACCAACGAAATCACTCAATGAATTAAACTTACCTTCGTTTTCTTTTGTTGTAATTAATGTATGCTTACTTTCTTCACTTGTTGGATCAGCTACCCAACCATTGGATAGTTCATAGTTTTCAGCTCTGTCTTTCTTCCAACCATATCCAGAGAAAGCTACATCAGCTTTTCCTGTATCTACTGCTACGAATGTTCCTGAGAAATCAGAAGTTTCAATTTGGAAATCAACACCTAAACAATCTGCAACATATTTCGCTAACATCATTTCATAACCATAAACTGTTCCAGTATCATCTTGCCATTCAGCTGCTGGGAAGTCAGGTGAAGTTGCGACTGTTAATACACCATTGTCTAAAACTGTCTTTAATTGACCTGTAGCGTTGCTGAGATCTAAGTCTGGTTTTTCTAAATCAGAAGTATCTAGCTTTGCTGGGTTAGCAGCATCTAGATCAGCTTGTGTGATTTCACTTGAATCTGAAGTAGCTGCTGTGCTTGTAGAAGTTGCTGAAGAACAACCTGTTGTTAGAAGTAATCCTGCTGCCATAAGTCCGGCTAATAATTTATTTGTGTTTTTCATAATCTTTTTCTCCTCTTTTTATTTTCTATTTTTCTTTTTTCTAATCTAAATCAATGCCACTTTCTTTCTACGTCGAACTTTCATCAGAATCCCCTCCTTAAACAAAAAGTCGTCACTGGAATTTCCAGAGACGACTTGTTAATCGCGGTACCACAC
>CAVKTV010000074.1:0-9534 GCA_963659075.1 Lachnospiraceae bacterium
AAGAATAAATAACTCTATCTTCAAAACCTTCTTCATGTGTCAATTGAATGATTTTTTCTTCGATTCCTTCATAATCAAACACACCTGTTTTTAATTCAATGTTAATAATCAAATTAGAAGGTTTTAATAATTCAAATACTTCTTTCATTGTAGGAATTGTTACTTTTCCTAGTTCTGGATATTGATATGAAAAATCAAAACTCTTTAATTCTTCTAACGTATAATCTTTTAAGAATCCTTTTGCGTTAGATGTTCTATCTAATAATTCATCATGACATACAACAATTTGTCCATCCTTTGTTAATTGAATGTCTAATTCAACACCATCCGCATTTAAATCCATTGCATATTGAAAAGATGGAATTGTATTTTCAGGTTTATATCCACTTGCACCTCTATGTGCCCATATTTTTGTATTCATAAAAATTCCTCCTAGTTATTTATATGATACAATTTTTTTAAACAAATGAATGAATTTTACAAACATTTCACAGAAAACACTGTTCAATATTAAAATTAAAATAGATAATTATAGTTGTTATGAGGTAAATTTATGTTTAAAAATTTCACGAAATTAGAAAAGAGTTGGATCTATTATGATATTGGTAATTCAGCCTTTACGATGATGATTTCAACGATCATTCCAATCTGGTTCAACACTTTAGCACAAGATGCAGGAATGAATAGTTCAGATTACTTAGCGTATTGGTCTTATGCCACAAGTATCGCAACGATTTTAGTCGCAATCAGAGGCCCAATTTTCGGGGCAATCGCAGATCACAAAGACATGAAGAAAAAGATGTTTGTTGGATCTTTGATGATTGGAATATTCGGATGCATTTTATTAGGCATTGTACCAAACTGGCTTATTTATTTAGTGATTTATGTTATCGCAAAAGTTTGTTATCAATTATCTCTTGTATTCTATGATTCTATGTTAACGGATATCACAGACCCTGAAAGAATGGATCTTGTATCTTCTCAAGGATATGCATGGGGATATATTGGAAGTTGTATCCCATTTGTTGTTGCGTTAGGTTTCTACGCTGCAGGAAATCCTGATTTCTTAGGTATCATGGATGAAAGACTTTCTGTTTTCCTAGCATTCTTCGTTGTAGCGATTTGGTGGTTTGGTGTAACTGTTCCACTTCTAAAGAATTACCATCAAAAGTATTATGTTGAACCAACAGAAGAAAACAAACTCAAAGAAAGCTTTAAACGCATTAAGAATACTATGATCACAATGTATAAAAAAGAAAAGAAAGTATTCTATTTCTTGATTGCGTTCTTCTTCTATATTGATGGTGTTTATACGATTATTGATGAAGCTGTTGCGATTGGTACTGCATTAGGCTTAAATCAAATGGGTCTATTAGTCATACTATTATTAACACAAGTTGTAGCGTTTGCGTTTGCCTCACTATTTGGTAAATTAAGTGAAAAGTATAGTTCTACTTCATTGATTACAGTTTGTATTTGTGGATACTTCGCCGTAGCGATTTATGCATTATTCATGAAAGAATTATGGCAATTTGGAATCATGGCATTTGTGGTAGGTATGTTCCAAGGTGCAATCCAAGCTTTATCTAGATCATACTACGCTCAAATCATTCCAGCTGAAGCGAGCGGTGAATATTTTGGTATCTATGATATTTGTGGTAAAGGTGCAGCTTTTATGGGAACTACACTTGTAGGTATTGCGGTTTCCTTAACAAATTCAGTAAATATCGCTGTAGCGAGTTTAACGATATTATTCATATTAGGATTAATATTCTTCCGTATCGCAACTAGCAAATAACCAATTTAAAAGAGAGCTGAAATTAATCAGTTCTCTTTTTTATTCATCATATAATTTCATCACCATCTATGTACTATCTAATTCATTTTCATTTTGTATTTATGTCGAAGACATTTTAAAGAATTATCACTATAACTAACTTTTCCATCGTTCAATAATCTACCATAGACAATTCCTGCATCACGATTGATTTCTTTTGCGAAAGCACGAATAGATTGAATATCAAATTTATTTGTGTTAATAAATTGTAGATATTTATCACAAGGTATTAACATATCCTCTGCATATTTATTGGCTATTTTTTCTTGTTCTCCAGACTCAAAATCAAAAGAAATTCCGTAATCACCATTCATTACATGTCCTATCTCATGTAACAGAGTAAACCAAAATGTATCTGAATTAAGGTTTCTATCATTTACCATCAACATGATATGATTTCCAATTTTTTTTGTTGCACCATTTGTTTTTGAACCGGATATATTTGGAAGAACAACTAAAATGACACCTGCTTTTCGAAAAGTTTCTTCAATCAAAGGTAAAAATGTATCATGATCTTCTGTCAGTGTAAGTGCATATACTACAGCTTGTTCAAAAAGTGATTTGTTATACACAGGAGCTTCTATTTTCAAGGCAATATTTGTTGCTATTTGAACCATAGTATTGGCTTTAATAATATTAGATTGTATTAAATTTCCTGTCGCATTTCTAAAACGAACTGCCATGTCTCTTTTCTTCAATACAGTTAAGGTTGCTACATTTAAAAAGTTTCTTACTTCAACAATTTGTTTATCAATCTTTCTAGGTAAATTTGGAAGACAAAAGTATTTTTGAAAATATTTATAATCAAAACTTTTAAAAATAACTCTTTCTCCTTTTAATTCTTCTTCTGATTTGAATTCTGCAATCAAGGCATCATATGCCTTCTGCAAGTTCAACCAATAAGATACACTAGTTCCAATCATTCTAGATAATTTCATTGCGATATCTATTGAAAGACTTTGTTCACCACGAATCAAAAGACTAAGATTTTTGGGTGTCGTATCTAATCTTTTCGCAAAATCTTCTTGCGTCAATCCACTTTCTTCCACAATTTCTTTAATATAGTATCCAGGATGAAAAGCTATCTGATCTTGATATTCAACATAATCACTCATAATGTTTGCTAACCTCCTTAATCTCAACAATCTTTACATATACAGATATTTGATCAATGTAACATGGGCTAAATGGTTCTTTATTTTCATCAAGTGGCTGAAGAATGATACGCCATTGTTCTCTTCTTGACTTCACATCTATCGCAAAGAATCCATTTAAATTTCTCCTATTTTTATTTCAAAGATTATGGAAATGAAATGTTGGTTGAACAACAATATCTTTTAGCGTCTCTGCATTTTCTAAAGCATTGATTCTCGCAAGCAGACTTTTCACTAGTATCTTATCTCCTCCAAAGAGCTTATTTGCAGCCTTTACACTTGTACATTGATTTTTAACCTTATCTGACGCATATACTAGTTCCACATTTATCTCCTAATCGCTACAAATTCAAATTACCCATCGGGTAATTTTATTTTAATAGGATGTCTTTATTTCGTCAACCAAAACAACCACAAAAAAACTCCGTGAGTTTGAGCACCAATTTAGGTATTCATCACATAGAGTTTTAATGTTTAAGATAATTTAAAATTCTTTTGCGTCGCCATGAACTCTTTCACGTTCATCTACTTGTTCTTCTTCACTCGCATTGATTTTCTTTTCAAATTGAGACTTTTCTTGAGAAGTAGGAATTGGAGCAGGATACTTTTCTGTAAAACAGCCTACACAGAAATCACATCCTGGATTTTTAGCCATTTCCTTGGCTCCTTCAACAGATAAATACCCTAATGAATCAGCACCAATTTGTTCTGCAATTTCTTTTTGAGAATATTTGCAGGCAATCAAATTTTTCTTAGAATCGATATCTGTTCCATAATAACAAGGTGAGATAAATGGCGGAGCTGAAATTCGTACATGAACTTCTTTTGCGCCTGCATCTTTTAATAACGCTACAATACGTGCACTTGTTGTACCACGTACAATTGAATCATCAACCATGATTACTCTTTTATCCTTCACAACAGAGGCAATGACATTCAATTTTAAACGTACTGCGTTTTCTCTTTGAGATTGTGCTGGTTGAATAAATGTTCTAGCGATATATTTATTTTTAGAAAAGCCAGTTTCATAAGGAATTCCACTTTCTTCAGAATACCCTAAAGCAGCATCTAATCCTGAATCAGGAACACCAATCACAACGTCTGCTTCTACTGGATGTTCTTTCGCAAGAATCTTACCAGCTTGTTTTCTAGCTTCATGAACACTGATTCCTTCCATGACACTATCTGGTCTAGCGAAGTAAATATATTCAAACACACACATGTGTTTGATTGGTTTTACATGAGATGTGATGGAACGAATTCCATTCTTATCTACAACGACGATTTCGCCAGCATCTAGATCCTTGATATACGTTGCACCAAGTGAATCTAAAGCACAAGTTTCAGAGGCAAATACAATTTCTCCATTGTTTAATTTACCCATAACAAGCGGTCTAAAACCTGTCATATCTCTAGCTGCGACAAGTTTTTCAGGTGACATTACAACTAAAGAATATGCACCTTCTAAAACATCCATAACATTTTCAACAGCTTCTTCAATCGAAGCTGTTTTTAATCTTTCTTGAATAACTTCATACGCAATGATTTCAGAGTCATTTGTTGTATGAAAGATTGCTCCTTGTAATTCTAACTTTTCTCTAAGTTCTGGAGCGTTTGTCAAATTACCATTATGTGCTAAAGCCATTTGACCTTTCACATGTCTTACAACAAGTGGTTGCGCGTTTGTTTGATTGACTGTACCAAACGTAGAATAACGTGTATGTCCAATCGCAATTTGTCCTTTTCCTAAAGAATCTAATTGTTCTTTTGAAAACACATCACGTACAAGTCCAACATCTTTATGATATGTAATAACACCCCTATCATTTACCGCAATACCACAAGATTCTTGTCCTCTATGTTGTAAAGAAAATAAACCATAATACGTGCTAGCTGCTACATCGTTTGTTCCACTAGGGTCATAGATTCCAAAAATACCGCATTCCTCATGAATTAAGTTTTCCATATTTTTCCTCTCCACTTCTCGTAAGATTGTTCTAGTATACTATCTTTTCTTAATGGTTAAAAGCATCTGGTAGATCATTCTCTAATAAAATCGTATCTTCTGGTGTTGCGTGTGTATAAACATATTGAAATGCTTCTTTCACTTTATCAACAACCAATACTTGATTCATATCAAATCCTGATTTTTGTAATCCATCATAGATTGGTTTTGTTTGATTTTTACCAACCAAGATTACAATATCAACTTTATCTTTCATCAATGTACCAAAATGTTCATTGATTTCACTTTGTTTTTCTCCTAGATCAATCATACCCGGAGTTACAATGATTCTCTTATTAGGCATCATAGATAATACTTCTAGAGCCATGGCAGAACCTGTTGGATTGGCATTAAATGCATCATCAATAAATCGATATCCATTGATTTTCTTGAGTTCTAAACGATGTTCTACTTGTTTCATCTGTTTTACAGCTCTTTGAATCACTTCCCATTCAACATGTAAGTGTCTAGCAACTGCGACTGCGGATAAAATATTTAGAATATTTAATTGTCCTAATAATTTTGTTTCCATTGGAATTCTTTCATCTTTATAACAAACCACAAATGAAGAACCATATGGAGAATACTGAACATCATCTACCGTATAATCTGTATCTTTACTCTTAACACCATACGTTACCGTATCAACCATATTTTGAACTCTATAATTTCGAATAAATTCATTATCATAATTCAAAACACCAAATCCATCTTTTGGAAGCATCTCAATCATCTTCATCTTTTCATTTGTAATATTTTCTTGAGAACCAAATGTATTTAAATGTTGTGGACCTATCGAAGTAACTACACCAATCGTAGGATGAACAAAATCCATTAATTCTTCAATATCACCTACATGATCTGCCCCCATCTCACATACAAATACTTGATGAATTGGTTTCAACATCTCACGAATCGTTCTTGTGATTCCCATTGGTGTGTTATAAGAAGCTGGTGTCATCAAGGAATTGAATTGTTCAGACACCATTGCCTGCATGATATTTTTCGTTGTTGTCTTTCCAAAAGAACCCGTAATACCAATCTTGATGAGATTCCCATGATCATCTAATATTCTTTTCGCGTCATTTAAAAATGATTGACGAACCATTGCCTCAATTGGAGAAGTAATCCAACTCATTGGATAGAGTAAGATCCATGGTAGAAAATACGCTAATAGTGTTAAAAAAGGATCTAAATCATTGATCAAAACTAGAAATACAATCACAAATTCTAAAATTGAAAGCACAACGATTTGTCTCTTTACACGTGCAGTTAAAACAAGTGGTTTAATATACACTTGTTTCTTTTCTGTTGAATACATCACAACAAATAAGATCAATAAAATGCATACTTGCGCAATTGTTCCACCAGATTGAAAGAAAACAAATGATAAAACTGCACCAATGATTCCAATCAACACTGGGACAAACGCATGTTTTAAATTTAATTTGAAATTTTCTTTGATCCAAGGTGTCAATCTTTCCGTTTCATAACGATTTTGTTGGAAAATATGTAATGCGTGTTTTACAGGCACAAATGTAGCCAACCCAAAACAAATCAATAATAATATCTTAAGAATACTCATTTCTCATCACCCTTCAAAAATATATCTAATACCGCATTAAATCTCGCTGCTTGATGCCAATACGCCCAATGATCATCACCTTCAAATATCGCAAGACCTGCATCTGGCATTTCTTTTTCCATTTGTTTTCCCATCCATAGAGGTGCAGCTGTATCAAATTCACCCCACACCAATAAAACAGAACACTTTACATCTTTTAATATCGGAGAAACGTCATCATTGACAACTTTCACAAATGTAGGTTTCATAACACCTTGCGCATTTCTATAATCTTCACTACCTGCATTTTTTTGCATTTCTTCTAGTTTTTCGTTTTGACCAGTTGCCTTTAAAAACCATTTTCCAGCTTTATAGGCTTTTGTACGAATCTGCCAATCCAATCCATGTTTTGGTCGAATTCCAGCAGCACCTGTCAAGCACATCTTTTTAACGTTATTTTGATTTTTCGCAGCGTAACGAATCGCTACACGACAACCAAAAGAATGTCCAATCAAAATTGGATCAACAATTTCATTTTCATGAATGAAATCTTCTAAAAAGAGTTCGTAATCTTCAACACCCCACGCAACTGGTGGTTCATCACTTTCACCAAATCCAGGAAAGTCCAATGCCCATACATGGAATCGATCTTTTAAATGATCAAAGATCATCTGCATCATTTCCTTATTTTGACCCCATCCATGTAATAAAATGACATCATTTCCATTTCCTGCTTCTATATAAGCAGTATTTATTCCATTTATATTTTTATTCATACCATATATATTCTACAAAAAAAAGGAGCTCTCGTTAAGACTACAACTCCTTTTTTAGTGATTATTCGCTATTTTCTTTTGTCTTTCTCTTTTTGGATGATCTTTCCAGATTCTAAAACTTGTACCATCTGGTAGATTCTCTGCTTGAACATGATATCCATATGTCGTACATACTCTATGAACAATCGATAATCCTAGTCCAAATTGTCCATCTGTTCCTTTTTCATATGGATGAAATAATGTTGGAATACGATCTTCTTCGATTTGTTTGCCATCATTAATGACACGAAGCTCATCCTTTTTGAGTTCTACAGTGACTGTACTTTTCGCATAACGTAATGCGTTATCCATCAGATTTTCAACTGTAATTCTCCATGGTTCTTCTTCTCCATGGAATTTTATATTTTTATCTGTTTTTGAAATAATTTGAATTTCTGGTCTAACAACTTTTAAAGATAAAACAACTTTTTCAATGATTGCATTCATATCTAAATGATCACCTTCAGGACATTTATCTAATAAATATCCCATCTTATTTAGAATGATCAAACTCTTAACTTTTTTCTCTAATCGTTCCGCATGTTCAATAATAACATCAATTGACTTCTCTAACGTATCATAAGGATAAATACCATCTTTAATTGCTTCAGAATAAGACTTGATTGTCGCAATTGGTGTTTTTAGATCATGAGAAATATTTTGAATCATTTCTTCTTTTTCACGATTTTGTTTTTCTAACGCAGCCTGCATTTCTGTCAATGCTTCTGCCACTTCACCAATTTCATCATTTCGCTTCATATTCAAAGTAGCTGGTTCATCATTTTTAATTTTCTGAATATATAGTTTGATTTGTTGTAGAGGATAAATAAAAGTACCGACCCACATCAATAATAACGCAAGTAATACACTCACAACCAAAATATTCATCATCACAACACCAGATATCAATGATTTACGGAACGCTACACGATACGTATCTTCCATGACAGAAATCAATTCTCTACCGTCTTTCAATAATGTGATGGAATATAAGTACTTAACATTTTGTTTGGAATTTTCATCAGATTCTAAAACATAATCTTGTGTACCAGATTTTGGTTCTTGTGCTTGTGCTTGAATTTGTTGGAGAACATCATCATTCAATTCACCATCTCTTAGAAATTGAATTGTATCTTTATCTGGATCATACATCAATTGAATGATTGAAGTATCTGTTCCATATACAACATTCTCTTCATCAGGATTTTCATTGATATAATCAATAATCGTATTTTGTGAACTATGTAACAACTCATACATTTCTGTTTCTGAAAAACGATCAATTGCGGGTGTTATAAAGAAAAACAAAAATCCAACAAAAATCGCAATAAATAAGAAAATAATACATAAGATCTGTTGTAGAAGAGAGAGTTCACGAACCCATATACGAAAACGTTTCATCCAAGTCTATACCCAAATCCATAGATTGTCTGAATCGCTAATTCAGGCATTTTCTTTCTTAAACGACGTAACGTATCATCTACGACACGATCACTTCCATAATAATTTTCTTCCCACACTTTAGAAAGAATTGCTTCACGAGGAAAAGCTGTTCCACGATTATTCACAAATAACATTAATAAATCAAATTCTTTCGTCGTCAAATCAATTTTTTTAGAATCATACGTAACCATTCTCTGTAATTCATCAATTTCATATCCATCAACAGAAATTTTACTTTCTTCTTCTCGATATACTCGACGAATCAAATTATTGACACGTAGTACCAATTCCTTTGGTGAAAATGGCTTAGTGATATAATCATCACTTCCCTTTTCCAAACCAATGATACGATCAAATTCTTTATCTCTTGCGGACATAAAGATAACAGGAACTTGTGAATCATTTGTACGAATTTCTTCAATCAAATCAAATCCACTTTTATCTCCTAACATGATATCTAAGATCCATAAATGAACATCATCATCACTTGTATGTTGACTTGCTTCATCGTATGTTAAATAAGAACGAACTTCATATCCTTCTCTTTCAAGATATCTTTTTACTAATTCATTTAAATCTCTTTCATCTTCAACAATTGTAATTACTTTTTTCATAGCGTTCACCTTACAACTATTTTAACACAAAAAGCAGAGATTTCTCCCAATGTCATTAAGTTAAGCGATTAAAACTTAACGATATTGAAAGTAAAACATCAA
>CAVKTV010000075.1:0-9497 GCA_963659075.1 Lachnospiraceae bacterium
ACTAAAGACTATCCCAATGGAAAATGGGGGAAAGACTGATGTACTTTACGCTGATCGCATTTCTAACTATACAAAACCACAAGATGAATTTGTTACATTCAATTAAACAACCGAAAGGTTGTTTTTTTATTGAGAAATATAACTTTCACATAATTGTTCACACATTTCATGTAGAAAAGATGGTAAAATATGGCAGTTATAAAGAAAGTGAAATTTTTGTGAAATATGTTAAATAAGTTAAAACAAATTTTTTCTATAAAAAGAATCGTGTGGTTTTTATTTGTATCAGGTTTGTTTCTAGTATTCTATACACCACATTTGGAATATAAAGTTGATTTAGATTCTGTAACAGAAGGAACCGTTGTATTAGCCAACTACAATACAGATCGTGGAGAAGAAATCTTTGAGACATACAATTATAACGGTCATAAAACTTGGTATGATGTAGCACCATATTACTCTGACATCACGATTACAAATGTACCAATTGTAACCAATTCTCTACAGATGCAACTACAAGGTGTTAAAAGTATGGTCATCAATAAGATTACAATATCTTTTGGGCCAATGAAATTAAGAGAATATACTGCTGAAAACTTCACTTCTGAAATTGCGGGGTCACAAGGATTAGATATCTCTCTAGAAGATAACAAAATCCATTTATCTTTACAAAATGTTGAAGGATGGATTCAATATCAAACAGATGAATATTTACCAAAGATCATCATTGTGGAAGTATATGCATTTATATTATTAGTTGCGTGGATCATTGCGGTGTTAATTGATAAACACATTAATATTTCTGAAGTAATTCCTTTAAATGAAATCATGTTATTGGCGAGTCCATGTTGGATATTCTTCATGATGGAAAATATCTTAGGAAATTTCTATTACATCAATACTGGTCTAAGACTTTTAAATGTTGGTATTATGATCATCATTTATAAGTTATTCCATTTGATTTTTAGACGAAGACCAATGGGATTAAATATCGCAAATATCGCATTTATTGCTTACGCAATCGTTTCTACTTTCGTTGTGTTATTTAGAAATCGACCAATTGCCCCATGGGACTTCACCGCATTAGGAACTGCGATGGATGTCGCAAGTAACTATGACATTCATCTCAATTACATCATGATTTGTTCATTGGTTGTTTGTGTGATTCTATATATTGTTATGCGTTTTGTTCCAAGAGATAAAACAAAGATCAATAAATGGTATGTTGCTTATCCAATCATTGTTCTAGTTGTTGCCTTATTCTTCAATAGTATTGGTTCTTATTATTTATGGGATATTCGTTTATTATCTACATTTCAAAATGAAGGAACTACATTATCATTTACTGGTTTAGTTAGACAATTCTTAGAAACACAGCCAACAAAACCAGATGGATATAGTGAAGATAAATTAAATGAATTAAAAGAAGAATATACCGCAAAAGCACAAGAATCTGTTGATACAGAGGGCACAAAACCAACTGTTATTATTCAAGTCATGAATGAATCCTTCTCTAACTTAGATATTGGTGGAACAACATACGCTGAAAATATGACACCATTCTATGATTCATTAGAAAATACGATTCGTGGTAATTTATATGTTTCTGTTAGAGGTGGTGGAACTTGTAATACCGAATATGAAACTTTAACTGGTAATACAACTGCTTTCTTCCAAGCTGGTGTATATCCATATAACATGTATATGAATCGTTCTGTTCCTTCTACAGTTTCTTATATGAATCGTAAAGGTTATTCTACAACAGGCATTCATTTAGGAAAGTCTACAAACTGGAATCGTAGAACCGCATATGAAAAGTTACAATTTCAAAATACAGAATTCGCGGAAACGTTTGATGGATTAGATACAATTCATGGTTATCCTACAGATGAACAAGACTTTGAAAAAGTCATTGAATGTTATGAAGAAAACAAAGGTACAAACCAATATATCTTTAATGTAACGTATCAGAATCACGGTTCTTATAAAAACGCAGATGATTTAACGCAAACCGTTGATTTATCAAGTTATGGTTATGAAAACTATGACACTGCTGAAAACTATCTCTCACTCATCAAACTAACAGATGAAGCATTCCAAAAGTTAATTGAATACTTCCAAAATGTAGATGAGAATGTCATGATCATCATGTATGGAGATCATCAACCTTCCTTAGGTTCCGCAAGTGATCGTTTATTCTTCCCAAATAGTGGAACACCAGAAGAAGATATCAAACAATACGTTACTCCATTCTTAATATGGGCAAACTATGATATTGAAGATCAAACAATTGATAAGATGAGTGCCAATTACATGTCATCTTTGATTCTACATACTGCGAATATGGAATTAACACCATATCAACAATTCTTATATGAATTAAAAGATAAATATCCAGTTATTACACTATATGGTTGTTATGATTCAGAAGGTAATTTTTATGAATCTGTAGATGATATCGAAGATGAAGAAATTCAGAATTATCGTATCCTTCAATATAACAATGTATTCGATAAAAACCGTGATATTGAACTGTTTTATCCAAAAAGTGAATCAGATATCAAGAGTGATCAATCTACGGATTGATTGCTTTTTTTATACAGAACAAGTATAATCTCGAGGATTTATAAGGAGAAGAATATGAAGAAAGAGAAAATGTCTTTAGCCAAGAAAATGACGATTGCCTTAGTCGCAGGTGTCATTGTCGGAATCAGTATCCTACTACTCAGAGAGAAGCTTACAAGCAACGGAAATGAACAATTGTGGAATTCCATAAATAATTTATTATTTGCGGATATTACTGCAGAAGGTAATGAACAAGCAATTGGTTTGTTTTATATCATTGGTCAAATGTTTGTAAAGGCAATGCAACTTATGATTATTCCAATGGTATTTACTTCAATCGTTTTAGCGATGATCAAAATATCAGATGCAAAGAAGTTAGGAAGAATTGCTTCTAAAACAATTTTCTATTTCTTATTGACAACAATTATCGCAATTATATTAGCTGCAATTGTTGGAATGATTGCTTACAATTTTGGATTATTCCAAATCGATAACTTAGAACTCGAAGCAACAACAGGATCAAGTTCAACAAATCCATTATTAGTTATATTGAACGCTGTGCCAAACAATTTCGCAAGTGCTTTAAGTAATAATGGTGGTGTACTCGCAATTGTTGTTTGTGCTGTTGCGGTAGGTCTAGGAATCAATACAAACAAAGATAAGTTTTCTATGATTGCTGGTTTATGTGAAGAAATATCAAATTTAGTTACTGTAATACTAGGATGGATCGTTGAAACATGCGCACCTATTGCCATATTCTGTTTATTAACTAGAACATGTGCTTCCTATGGTATTTCTTATCTTAAACCTGCACTTTCTTATATGATCTTAACAACTGTTTTATTACTTTTATTTCTATTCATTTTCTATCCTTTATTTGTTTCTATTACCACAAAATTGAATCCTTCTAAATTTTCTAAGAAAATTGGAAAAGTTGCCTTATTTGGATTCTCTACTTCTTCTAGTGCTGCTACTTTGCCAATGAATATTGAAGTCGCAAAAGAAGAACTTGGTATATCTGATGAAATCTCATCCTTCGTATTACCATTAGGTATGACAATCAACATGGATGGTACTGCAGTGATGCAAGTCATAGCCACGATATTTATCGCTGGTGTTGCAGGTTATCCTGTCACTTTACAACAAATTATTTTAATTGGATTATTAGCTGTGATTGCTTCCGTTGGTACACCTGCAGCTCCAGGTGCTGGTGCAGTCATCCTATTTACAATTTTATCTGGCGTTGGATTTACAAATGAAATTGCCTTATCTGTTTACGCTTTGATTCTTGCGATTAATCGACCAATTGAAATGCTTGTTACCGCATTAAATGTCACAGGTGATACTGCTTGTGCATTAGTTATCGCAAAAGAAGAAAATGCTTTAGATCAAACAGTATTTGATGAATAAAATAGAACCAGAAACCTGGTTCTATTTTGTTACTCTTTTCGCAATAGTTTGTATCACTAGTTTTTCATCTAGTGGTTTTGAGATATAATCACTCATTCCTATTTCTTTTGCTTTCATTCTATCTTCCACAAAAGCATTGGCAGTCATCGCAATAATAGGAATTCTCTTCGCATCTTCTCTATCATATGAGCGAATATACTTTGTAGCTTCATATCCATTCATGACAGGCATCATTACATCCATTAATATGACATCGATATCTCCAATCTTAGATTGTTTATAGATATCAATTGCTTCTTTACCATTCCAAGCTTTAATTACATTTGCGCCATATTCTTCTAACAAGAATTCAGCAATTTCCATATTCAAATCATTATCTTCAACTAATAGAATATTCATTCCATAGATAGAATACTGTTCAGGATGATTTTCTTTTGATATATTTACTTCATCAGAATAATTCACATCAAAAGAAATAATTACATCAAATGTAGATCCTTTATCTTTCTCACTTTCTACTGTTATCGTACCATTCATTTTATCTACAATACTTTTTACAATGGACATTCCAAGCCCAGTGCCATTGTAACTAGAACGTGCTGAATGATTTTCTTGTGTAAAAGGTTCAAACAAATGAGATTGAAATTCTTCACTCATCCCTATACCAGTATCTTCACACCTGAATTGAATCATAACTGAATGTTCGTCAGATCCTATTTCTTTATAAGAGATATAAACTTTGCCATTCTCTTTGTTATATTTGATTGCGTTACTAATGATATTCATTATAATTCTCTTAAAATGTAACGGACTACCAATTAACTTTGTATGTTGAACATCAAATTCTTCTTCAATAATTTCAACATTTCTATCTTGTGCATATTTATCCAAAGAAAGATACGTATCTTTTATCACTTTTTCTAAATCAAATGGAATATGTTCTAACACGACTTCCCCAGATTCTAGTTTACTTCTATCTAGTACATCATTTACAAGTTCAAGTAATATCTTAGATGCATTCCTAACTTTATCTCTACATTCTGTTTGTTTTTCTAAATCATCAGGAAAATGATCAGCGATATCTAACATACCAATAATTCCATTTAAAGGTGTACGAATGTCATGTGACATATTCAATAAGAAAGTTGTTTTTGCCTCATTCGCAATTTCTGCTTCCTTTTTTGTTTGTTCTAGTTCACTCAGTGCATTCTTTAAGTCTTCATTTTCTTGTAGAACATAAATTGTCTTCTTCAATTTATTTGTATCTAACGCAAACAAACAGAAAACAATTCCATAAACAATAGATAATCTTCCCATCCATTCCATGTCGTAAATTGTAGATAAAATAGTTGATGCGATAATGAAGAACGCAATCAACAACAATATCGTTGTATTCATTCTTTCATCTTTGTTATGTTGTTGAATGATATAAACTACAAATAACAGAACATATCCTATGACTGTCACCATGAAGACCCAACCTAGTGGTCCTCTACAAAAGTGATTGGTAGAATTAAATGAATAAACAATATCTGTAAAGAAAGGTGAGAATCCGCAAATTATACAAAGAATAATTGGTAATGTTAATAATATTTTCGCTTTCTTATTATTTTCATTTGGCCAAATCAAACGAATAAACAAATATACAAGAACAGCTCTTAGTGTATAAGCTATGGCAGAAAGAATGATACGAAGTGCTGTTGGTTCGCTCCAATACCCAGTTATCTTTTCTACATTAAAGGCGATCATTTCAGCTATTTCACAATAAAATATATTCATAAAATTATGAACATCTACTTCATCTAATAATTCTTCTTTGTTGATAATGATCCAAATAAAAATAAGACCAACTATTTCCGCAAAGTTGTTACTCAAGAACTCTTCCACTGTCATATTGTCTCCTCGTTTTTATTATTTTCAAACAAAATCAGTGAGGATGCAACAGAATAGTATCAAAAGTTCTTTACATTTTCACTTTTTTACTAATTTATGATCAATCCAAACACCTAAATACCCACATATTAAAAAAGCAATCGCTAAACAAATGATATTTACGATTACCATTCCAACACCTAATGTATCCACATTTAGAAATGGATATGGATATTTATCAGATTCTTGCATAAATGGAGCTGTAATCATAATAAATAAAACATAAATAATTGGAAAGGATGCCGCAAATAGAGGCATTGTTTTATCACTCATTCCTTTTTCATCAAAAAAAATCCAATCGAATACTGTAGAAATTGGTACTACATAATGCAATAAAACAAGTCCTGCTTTTACCATCGGTCTCATATTTACAAACAATCCCGCTAACATAAAATGTGCAACTGAACCCGTCAAAGAAATACACATTGTAATCAAAAACTTAAAATATCTAATAGTTTTATGATTTCTATCTCCAAAAATATAAACAATAAAAAAGATTGCGACAGCTAAATTACTCAATGTCGTAAACATTCTAAAACTATTCAAAGAAAAATAGCTTGTTCCTACTTCACATTGTAGTAATATTCCAATGATTGCACATAAAACAATCAACCCTTTATAAATCAAAGAGGTCTTCCGTTTTTGAAACATGTAATGAATTCCTTCTTTCTCATATGAAAGTTTAATCGATGACAGATTTATAATAATTCCCAAAATCAGCTAAAGCATCAATGATTGGTAACATATTTTCCCCTAAATCTGTTAATCCATAATCCACTTTTGGTGGCACTTGTTGATAATCATGACGGTATACTAAACCATCATCAATTAATTGTCTTAGACTATCCGTTAAAACCTTTTGTGATATTCCTTCTAGATCTCGTTGTAATTCATTAAAACGCCAAGCTCTAACTCTTAAGTTACGAATGATCAATAATTTCCATTTACCACCTATTAAATCTACTGCAGTAGCTACAGGACATGTTGGAAGTTCTTCTTTTTTCTTCATATTCTTTATCTCCACTTGAATCATATCACACTCATTTTTGAATGTATAGTCACTTAAAAGTGCGTACTTCTAATCAAATATCAATCTATTTATGATAAATGTGTCAAATGATTGAGGAGGTACTTATGACAAATTATTCTAAAACAAATATCACAGATGAAGCTAGAGTTGAACTACATGATACGCTCTCTTTAACAGGGGCAGAAATCAGTTTCAACCACTTACCTAAAGGAACGAATGTACCATTTGTTCACGCTCACAAACAAAACGAAGAAGTCTATGGAATTCTTTCTGGAAAAGGTAAAGTTATCATTGATGGAGAAACAATTGAATTAACAGCTGGAGATTGGCTAAGAATCTCACCATGCGCAAAACGTCAATTCTTTGCATCTAATGATTCTGATATCACATTTGTTTGTATGCAAGTGAAGGAAAACTCATTAGAAAACTTCACCTCAAATGACGCAATCGTTTATTAATATCTTCAGCACTTCTACAATTCGTAGAAGTGTTTTTTTACACTTGAAATCTTTAAAAAAATCCTCATTTTATTGAAATGAAGATTTTTAGAAATATTTATTACTTTAGTGCTTCAAGCTCTTTGATACTCGTTATGAAATCTTTTTCTACTGTTGAAAGTTGTTCTTCTTGTTTCTTTTTATATTTTTCGTATTCATAATGTGCTTTATCCAAAGCTTGTTGATGTGTCACACGACCTTTAGTTGAAAGAATTTCTCTTCTAGTCATTTTCAGATAGTCATCGATTGTTTCTAGCCAATCCTTCATATACATTGGTTCATGCGCTAATGCACGAACTTCAGCGATATCTAGATACGCTGATACAATCTTGTTTAGAGCATCCAGTTCATCTTGTTGAAGATAATTCTTAGCAACTTCAACATCTTTACGCTTTATTTTTTCACCATTCCAGGAAGTTAATCCCATGTTTTCTTTCTCAGCATCTGCTCGTTGAAATACAATTTCTGCCGCAGTATGTTGATGTGCTGCCCAATGCATCTTATTCTGTACCTGTTTAAAAAAGAGAATGAATTCCCCCAACTGACCCGCTGATGAAAGTCAGTTGGGTTTTTTGTTATCCAGATTTCTATAGTAAGAAATCTACTATAGTTCCTTCCAACACGGACGTTCACAGCGCCCTCTGGTTTCGTTTTTACACGACCACTTTAATTTAATACTGTATATGCATTACGTATTGTTGTAATACTTTCAAAGTTGATATTTGTTGCGAGTAATGGAAATGCTTTTCGCATGATATTAGCTGAACCATTCAGATCTGCATTAATGCATCTTCCATCCTTAGCTTGATACAATCCTCTCTTGATTCTCTTTCCTGAGAATTGATATTTATTTTCTGTTTCTTTCTTGTATACAGGAATTTCATCGTCATCTAGATAACTAGCTTTACTTGTATAACTTTCTTCTTGTTCGACTGTTTTAATGCCAACACGTTCTGCTGAATATTCAATCATCTTGATTAGTTGGGCGAACGGCATCTGTACAAACGTTTGATTGTTTCTTTTGCCCATATCTGATTCTTGTTTCCACAAATTATTCTTTCCAATAACGATAGTGTCGATACGATTGTCTACGCACCATGTCATGAAATACTTCACTGTTTTAAACAAGTAATCCTTGATACGATTGTTTCTGTTCATCATAACTGCGTTGAATCTTTTTGTTGATTCAAACTTTTTCTTTGTACTCAATGTATGATTAGATACGATACTTGCGATAGCTTTGTTATACATTTGATTAACAGATTTGATTGGTAATCCTTTGATTAGTAATGATGGTTGATTCACATTATTTGTTACTGCCATAAGATTATCTACACCTATATCAATTGAAGCGATACGTTTAGATTCTTTCTTTATTGTTGGTTCTTCTATTCCATCATCAAACACAAAAGACATCTGATAGTTTTCACTCATTGGTGTTACATGTACTTCCATTAATTTACCAGGTACTTTCTTTCCTAATGGAACTACTACCTTTGTTTTAGGTAATTTACATTGGTAGTTTCCTTTTGGATTTGTTTTGATTACACATTCTTGGTTACTCATAGTAAAAGTAGATTTACCTTTTTTATGTTTATATCTTGGTAACTGTGGTCTACCTGTAAAAGAGGATGCATCTTTCTTATAAGATTTCAATGCATCAAAATAAGAAGAGATATCATGTACTACATGCTTCAAAACGTTTTCTCTTACATGAGCTGGTAAAGACATGTAATATGGATTGTGATTCAATCTCATCACATCATTCAAGAAATAGTAATTTAATACACCAGATGGTGGAACCTTTCTTTTCTGATGCATCAAAGGTAGAGCGTATTCAACTTCTCTGATAACTTCTCTTTGTAGATCTTTCAGTTCAGAATCATCTTTATTGGAACTCGTCATCATTTGACGTTCTCTAAACAGAGCTGCATTATACAAATTGCACGCACGATGAGACATATCATCTAGATAATCAAATAATTGATGATTCCTACGAATGATACAATTCAATACCTTATACATCTGTTAACCTCCTAGTGCCATCATTATAGAACCAGGAG
>CAVKTV010000076.1:0-9398 GCA_963659075.1 Lachnospiraceae bacterium
CGTAATCTACCTACTAATCGAATCAATTCACGATTCATTTTTCCGATACCTAATTTATAAACTGTTTCATTACCAATCTTAAAGATTGTTTCATCTAATTCTTTCTTGACCTTATTGATAACTTCTTCAATACGACCAGGTTGAATTCTTCCATCCTTCATCAAGATTTCTAGAGATTGTCTAGCAATTTCTCTACGAATAGGATCAAAACAACTTACTGTAATAACATCTGGTGTATCATCAATAATCAAATCTACGCCAGTAGCTTGTTCAATGGCACGAATGTTTCTACCTTCTCTACCAATGATTCTACCCTTCATTTCTTCACTAGGAAGTGTAACAGTAGATACTGTTCTTTCAATCACTTCATCTTGTGAATATCTTTGAATAGCTAGAGCGATTGCATTTCTTGCATAATCAGAAGCAACAGTTTCTGCTTCTTCTTGGCGATCATGAATGTATGTAGCAATTTCAGCTTCTGTTTTCTTTTCAACAATTGCCATCAACTCTTTCTTTGCATCTTCTTGGTTCAAATGAGAAACTTGTTCAAGAACTGCAACTTGACTATCAATCTTTGCTTGTAATTCTTCTTCTTGTTTGCTGAGATTAGCAAGCTTGCTGTCGACCAACTTTTCTTTGTCAGTCATTTTCTTTTCTTGATTTTTTAAATTTTCTTCACGGAAATTCAAGCTATCTTCACGGCGCAATAAAGCAGTTTCACTTGTTTTGATCTTATCCTGCTGATTTTTAATATCTTTTTCTGCTTGCAACTTCATTTCATAAACTTGTTGCTTACCATCAAGATTAGCTTGGCGAATCAATGTTTCCGCCTTGGAATTTGCCTCATCAATAATGTCTTGGCTCATTTCTTTGTTATGATCAAGACCCATTTTCCCTGCGATCCACATGAGGATCACACCTACAACAATACCTGCAACCACAGCAATTATGATTTGTACCATATCTATGTCCTCCATAATTTGTTGTGATTTATGAGAATAACATCCCAAATAAGATTATACAATTAATGACCATTTTTCACAAGTGAAACGGTTACAAATACAGAAATAGACCAGTTAGAATTCCTAACAAAAATCCAACGATTACATCACTGATATAATGCACTCCACCAATCACACGAATCACTGCACTGCAACATGCCAAAACCAACAAAATCACTCCAATAAAATGATTACAATAGAAAAATGTCATCGCTATGATAGCTGCAGAAAAAACATGTCTTGAAGGCATAGAATTTTCTTTTGATTCTTTTTCAATCATAGATTGATAATGATATTTTTCATATGGTCTTTGTCTTTTAATGAGTTTACGGCTCAAAGAAACAATTAGAAAGCTAATTGCTGGAACCAATATAATTTTATGAAGCATTTCATTTCGAAACAAATAAACATATATTACATTCAATGGATATAAAAAATAAAACAAAATCGTTAAACACTGATTCATGAAAACAATTGTTTTTTTATATTTTTTAAAGAATTCATTCAATCCTAAATAAACTTTTTGCATATCAAAATTATATTAAAAAAAGCACTTTAGATAAAGTGCTAAGCAGTTAATGATTCTGTAGTTTCTTCAGGATACATTACTTCTTTTAATTGTGCTGTAACTTTTTCTTCAAATTCAGGATGAGATTTCATATACTCCCTAACCGAATTGATTCCTTGACCAATTTTTTCACCTTCATAAGAAAACCAAGCACCAGCTTTTTCAATGATATCGTTTTCTACGGCTAGATTAATGACTTCATCCACGTGAGAAATACCAACACCATAGATAATATTAACAGTAGCTGTCTTAAATGGTGGAGCGACTTTATTTTTTACAACTTTGATTTTTGTAACATTACCATAAGCATCTGCACCATTTTTCAATGTTTCACTTCTTCTAACTTCTAAACGAACAGATGAATAGAACTTCAAAGCTCTACCACCTGGTGTTGTTTCAGGATTACCAAACATGACACCAACTTTTTCACGTAATTGGTTAATGAAGATCGCAGTTGTATTGGAATGATTCATTACACCAGCCAATTTACGCATTGCTTTAGACATCAAACGTGCTTGTAAGCCAACAGAAGTATCTCCCATTTCACCATCTAATTCAGCTTGAGGAACAAGCGCAGCGACAGAGTCTACTACAACTAAATCAATTGCACCTGATTTAATCAATAGTTCAGTGATATCTAATGCTTGTTCACCAGAATCTGGTTGCGATAAGATTAATTCATCAATATCCACACCTAGATTTTTTGCATAGACAGGATCGATTGCATTTTCAGCATCAATAAATGCACATCTGCCACCTTTCTTTTGACATTCCGCAATTGCGTGTAATGCCATTGTTGTTTTACCACTTGATTCTGGACCATAGATTTCTATGATTCTTCCTTTTGGATAACCACCAATACCTAAAGCTTTATCTAAAGCTAAAGAGCCACTAGGAATTGCATCTACGCTAACAGATGCACGATCCCCTAAGCGCATAATAGATCCTTTTCCGTATTCTTTTTCAATTGCCTTTAATGCATCTTGAAGAAGTTGATCTTTTTTGTCATCTGTCATGACTTCATTCTTTTTATCTTTTGTTGCCATTTAAATTCTCCTTTATTACTATATTCACGAATTTAAAGAAATATCCACAAAATTCATTAAATAGATTCCATAATATCTTCTTTCATCTGGTTGAAATATTGAACACCAGATACAAAAGATACTAATGCACTCATCCATAATAGAATGTCGCTAACAGGTAGATTCAATAACGCAAATGGAAGATTATTTAATAGCACCAAGGCAACCGTAACCATTTGGAAAACAGTCTTCAGTTTGCCCATCATACCTGCCGCAACAACTTTCCCATTGCTAGCTGCCATCATTCTACATCCATCAACAAATGTATCTCTAGCAATCATAATAATAACAGGAACTACTGGAATGATTCCTTGTGAAACAAACAATAAGAACATTGTTGTTGTTAATAATTTATCCGCGATTGGATCTGCAAACTTTCCAAATGTTGTAATCAGATTTCTCTTTCTTGCGATGTTTCCATCTAATGCATCTGTAATCGCCGCAACTACATAAATCACTAACGCAATCAAATTAATAACTGATAAATCCACACCACCAATATTAAACACTGTTGGTATAATTCCAAAAGATTCATATGGAAATAAGTAAACCAAAATAATCACTGGAATGAGTACAATTCTAAATATCGTTAATTTATTAGGTAAATTCATAAACTTTCTCCTTTAACACCATAAAAGTATAACATAATAAATAAACAACGAGAGATTGCTCCCTCGTTATTTTGTACATAATCATAAGCCATGTTCTGTTCCCTTTACAGGGCGGCAGTCATTTATCTGTGCAAAATGCACCCATCTCAGACTTCAGTTTGTCTTTGACAGTTCCCCTACCAAATTTGGGTTTCTCGCTTGCGGGGTTTATCTCGTTCCACTCTTATCGTTTCCAATAAGACTTCGTCACTGTGACACCTTAAGGGCATTCACCATAGATTAGATCCTTAGGTTTCTGCTCCGCCGTCACCAATTGGTGCCTGGCCTTATTGATTGGACCAGCACAAACACTACGATCATCGCAGATCGTGCGAGCATGGACTTTCCTCTAGTTAAAAACCAGCGGCTGCCTCATATGTACTATTGTTTGTTATTGAACACTTGTGCTTCTAGTCTAGATAATCTTTTCAGAATATCAACTTGTGAAGAACCATTTGTCAAAATTGGATCAGCATCTTGATTAGCACGTTGTTTTCCTTCTACTTCGATTAACTTAGCACGTAAGGATGCATTCGTTCTCTCAAGATCAGCTAATTTACGATCCATCTCTTCTAAGAGATTCTGATATGTCTGATAATCTTGGATCACCAAGTCTAACATGTGATCAACTTGATCTGGATTATATCCTTTAAAATCGATATCAAATTCTTTATCAACGATTCCCTGAGGATCTAAGTTTAATTTTCCAGCCATTTCAATACCTCCTAACTATATTATTATTACATTTCAGACAAACAAACGCAATACGACTTTCTAATTTGTGTGAACAAAGGTATAATATTTTGTGTTGGTAAGACTTATGGTAAATTATCCAAATGGAAAGAAAACACAGTGGTCACATGCACCGAAATCATTCGGTGATCGTGGTATGAATCTAGAAAAAGATATCAATACAACAAACCAATATTACTATAATATGGATCGTGCAGTGATTCATAAAAAACCAACACCTGTTCAGATCGTAAAAGTAGATTATCCAATGCGTTCTGCCGCAAAGATTACAGAAGCTTATTTCAAAGTTCCAAGTACTACGGATTACAATGGAATCTATCGTGGAAAGTATATTGATTTTGAGGCAAAAGAATGTCAAAATAAAACAGCGTTTTCTTTATCATTGATACATCCACATCAAATCAAACATTTAAATAAATGTATCCAACATGGTGGAATATGCTTTGTATTATTTCGTTTATCTTATTACGATGAGAATTATCTTGTTGATGCGAAGGAAATGATTGATTACATCCATTCTCTCGAAAGAAAATCAATCCCCTATCAATGGATAAGAGAACATGGTTATATCGTTCAAGGTTATTTCGGGAAACCAGTCGATTACTTAGAAGTAGTCGATAAACTATATTTTAATGTGGAGGAAACGCATGAATCTAAAGAAGAAAAATAACAAAAAAATAAATAAGAAACCAGTCAACGGAAAAAGAAAATTTCATGGTTTAAGATTCGCAACATTCATCTTAGCAATTCTTGTTGGATTTGAATTAATCTTCGGTGCTGTTGGTGTTGTTGGTTTAGAGATGATGTTAAAAGATGAACCTGAATTAAATACAGATGACTTCTTCTCTCAAGAATCCACATTGATTTATGATAAAGATGGAAATCAAATCGCTGATATTGGTACACAATTAAGAGAAAATGTTGATTATGATGAATTCCCTGAAGCATTGATTGATGCGTTTTTATCTGTAGAAGATTCTCGTTATTTTAAGCATAACGGATTCGATATCCCACGTTTTGCGATGTCCATGATCAATACTGTTTTACATGGTAATCGACAAGGTGGTTCTACATTCACAATGCAGCTTGTTAAATTAACATACTTCCAAAATGATGATAAAGGAATTTCCAAAACAGCTGATATTGAATATAAGATTCAACAAATCGATCTTGCGTTGAAATTAGAAAAACAATCTACTAAAAAAGAAATATTTCAATTGTATTTAAATAAAATGAATTTTGGTGGTATTGGTAATATTCGTGGTGTACAGAAAGCTTCAGAACAATATTTTGGAAAATCTGTTTCAGAATTAAATATTTCAGAATGTGCATTATTAGCCGGAATTGTAAATTCACCTTACTACTATGATCCACATAACTATCTAGATCACGCAACAGACAGAAGAAATACTGTTCTAGCATTGATGTTAAGACATGGATATATCAATGAAGATGAATATAAACTCGCAAAGAGTATCAACGTTGAAGATCTATTGATTGATCAAACTTCAACAATTACCGATACAAATTACAAATATCAAGCTTATATTGATGAAGCAATCAAAGAAGCAGAACAAATCACTGGACAAGATCCAATGAACGTATCTATGCAGATCTATACTGCGATGGATGCAACAGCACAAGACGCTGTGGAAGAAATCCTTGCTGGAAACAATCCAAATGTCACCTTTGCGGATGATTTGATGGAAGCAGGTATTATTTCTGAAAATAACCAAACGGGTGAAATCGTTGCGATTGGTGGAGGTAGAAACTACTCTCGAGGTGGTTCTATGTTACTCAACCACGCAACTAGTCAATATAAACAACCAGGTTCTGCCGTTAAGCCATTCCTTGATTACGCATTAGCGTTTGAATATCTTGGTTGGGCAACAGATCATGAATTAATTGATAAACCTGTCACCTATGGTAACTGGACATTCAAAAATGCGAATGGTCAATATAATGGTAGAGTTGATTTAAAAGAAGCAGTCGCTCGATCTTTAAATACACCTGCCATTCAAACAATGCAAGCAGTCATCGATGAAAAAGGAACAAAGACAATTACAGATTATCTAAGTTCATTACACTTCTCACAATTTGATGCTTCGCAATTTGATATCTCATTTGCCATTGGTGGTAATGCTTATACATGTAGTGCCAAAGAGTTAATGGCGGCACATGCAGTATTGATGAATGGTGGTAATTATATTACCCCTCATACAATCACAAAGATTGTATATCGTAGTGGAAACCAAGACGATTTCATTCCTCAATATACTGCTACTAAGGTACTCTCAGAAGGCGCAGCCTTTATGACAAGTACACTAATGGAATATTGTGTATCTTCTGGAATTTATAACTACATGCAAATCTTAAAGAGAGATTACACAACATACGCAAAAACTGGTACAACTGACTGGGGTACTGATGGTATTCAATATGGCATTCCACAAGGTGCTATGAAAGATAAATGGATGGTCGCTGAAACAACCGAATACACAACTAGTGTATGGGTTGGTTGGGAAAAAGCCGTTGAAGGAGAACAAACTTACTTCACAACCGCTAAAGCATTAATGAATATTCCTGGTCATATCTGTTCAGAAATGATGGATGTCTTACAAAGAGATTCTTCTCCTGAAGCGGTTCAACAACCAGATGATGTTGTCTCTATCACACACGTTAGAGGTGTCTTCCCTTATGTAGCTCCAAATGAAGATACACCAGAGGATTACATCACAACCGGTTACATATTAAAAGAATATTCTAAACTTGGTGACTTCGATGTTACTGCTAGTGCATTATCTGATCCAACAAGTTTCAACGCTACGATTGATCAAAATAGTTTGAATATCACATTCAACTGGGCTGATTACCCTGACGCTTCTAAGCTAACTGTCGCGGATACGAACCAAGAAGAATTCTCTACGACTTGGATTACTGGTAGAGTCTTGTATAAAGCACGTATCATAGAAAATGGTAATACGATTGGTGAGATATCCTCGGAAGGACCATCTTCGACACAAGCTGTCAGTGGTGTTGGATATGATAAAACATATCAAGTCTGTGGTTATTATGGTTATGAAAAATCGAGTGTTACTTCTGGAGAAATTTGTACGACGATAACAACTGGTAAAGATCCAAACGCTACCGCAGAACCAACAACCTCACCTGATTCTTCTAGCCAAGATACAGAAAAGAAAGATGATCCAACAAATCCAGATTCATCTAATACAGATAAAACTGAATAGATTTTCAAAAACTGAGAACGATTTGTTCTCAGTTTTCTTTTTTAGTAAGGTAAGTGTTCACTTTCTTTTTTTAGACAAAAGCTTTATAATACTTCTATTAAAGGAGTGATGATTATGTTTATTTTTATTTTGTTGTTATCTTTGATTTCTGTTGGAATCATATCAGCGACGTATTTCTTCCTAGTATTAGGATTGACAATTGTTGCGTATATCTTATATGCGATTGGTTGTTATAAAGTGTTCCAAAAGGCAAATGTTCCTGGTATTTATGCTTGGATTCCAATTGTAAATGAATATTTCGCTTATAAGATTGCTTGGGGAACACCTGCGTTCATCGTAGCCTTAGTTGCAGATGTAGTTGCACATTTCAATCAAGATGGCGGAAAGGTATCCTTTGGTTGGATCTTTAGTATCATTTCTGTTGTCGTAAATTTCATCTTCACACAGAAATTATCTAAAGCATTTGGTAAGAGTGAATTCTTTGGATTAGGATTATTTTTCTTCCAACCTATCTTCTTAATGATCTTAGGATTTGGAGATGCACAATATTTAGGAAACCAAATAGAGTAGAGTGAAGAAAATTCTAAAATTTTCTTCGACCCTCTCATTGCACCGTACGTACGGTTCCGTATACGGCGCTACATTTGTATTAAATTACAACTATCTTAGATAGTATTCAAGCGGATTGACTAATCCTGGTCGATTCGCTTTTTGTATGGCTAGTACTTTTGGACTTAGTAAGAAGTTTATTGTTTTCATGCCACATTGACGATACAAGCCTAATCTAGTATTTGCACTAGCGTAGATATCTTCGTCACTTATTTTACATTCAAACATAACGTTTAGTCTTGTCAGATTCTTGTATATCGTTGGAGGTTTCTTCCATTGCTTGATGATGATTACTCTTATTTTGTGACGTAACCATTGTCCAAACTCATCCATGAATACTTTCATACTTCCTATGCGGAAGTAGTTGATCCATCCTTTAACGATTTGATTCACTTTTGTGATTGTATAGGAAAGTGGTCTAGCTATCGCTACCTTCCTAACAGTTACCTCTTTAATCTTGGCATATAACTTAGCTTTTCTATCATCACTAGGTTTACATTGCCAAGTGTTAGTTTTACTGTTTTTCCAAAATGTGAATCCTAGAAAGTTACTTTTTGTTGGTCTAACCACTTTTGTTTTCGTAGCACTTACCTTCAAAAATAACTTTCTTTCTAGCCATGAGGTCACTGATTTCATCACTCTATTCGCTGCCATTTCACTTTTAACGAATATATCGCAATCATCGGCATATCTTACAAATCTTAGTCCTCTTTCTTCTAACTCCTTATCAAATTTATCTAGGTAGATATTTGATAGAATTGGTGAAAGTGGTCCTCCTTGTGGGACTCCGATTTCTGTTGGTGATACAAGACCTTTTTCCATTACTCCTGCTCTTAGAAATGCACGAATCAAATGGAGTGTTGTCTTATCATTGACCTTTTCTCTAAGAATTGAAATCAATTTATCATGATTCACTGTGTCGAAATACTTTTCAATATCAAGGTCTATTACCCATTCATATCCTTCGTTTAAATAGTCTAATACTTTATACATAGCGTCATGTGCACTTCTATTTGGTCTAAATCCATAACTATTATCACTAAATGATTCATCATAGATTTGACTTAGTATCTGTGCGATTGCTTGTTGTATTACTCTATCAACTACGGTTGGTATTCCTAATGGTCTTTTCTTTCCATTAGCTTTTGGGATATAAACCCTTCTTACTGCTTGAGGCTTGTATTTCATTTCCATGATAGAAGTTTTGATTTCTTCCTTATGGATTCTGTAATACTCATCAATTTCGCTAACTTGCATCTTATCAATTCCAGATGCACCTTTATTAGCTTTGACTCTTTTAATTGCCTCGTTTAAGTTTTCTTCACTTAAAATCTTTTCTATTGCCCTTACAAAATTGATACAATCACACGATTGTACTTTGAAACGGTATGCACAGTGTGCATTATGAACGTTACGCACAGTGTGCAAAGTGGGTGCATTATGAACGATAGTTTTTTGTGCGTACATCGGCGGCACCTCCTTTC
>CAVKTV010000077.1:0-9293 GCA_963659075.1 Lachnospiraceae bacterium
TTGCTAGAAAATGGCATGAAGAAGATGAAGAAACATCTGAAGATGCACAATAATCTATAAAAAATGAAAAGAACTTGAAGTAAAATTCAGGTTCTTTTTATATGGATGCGATTTAGATTATGATTTAATTTTGTATGTACAAACAAAAAGCTTGGAAGTGTAAGATTTCCAAGCTTTCATATTATTTAGTCTGCTACTGCGTCAATTAAAATGCTGTGATACGCATTTACAATATCGTTGACTGTTTCTTCGATATTTGTATTATTATCTGCTACATAAGCTGCATATTTTTGATAGAGAGGTTGTCTTTCTTCATGCATTTGTTGAAGTGCTTGTTTAGAACTGGATAATGGTCTATTTGGATCAGAACTAATCAATTTATCTACATCACGATCAATATAGATCGTAATTCCATTTAAACGTAAGAAGTCCATATTTACTTTATGTTTGATTGCGCCTCCACCAGTAGCGATAATCATATTATTCATTTTACTAGCTTCAATTGCGACTTCTGTTTCAATAGCTCTAAAACCAGATTCACCAGATTCTTGGAAGATTTCAGGAATTGTTTTACCTGCTTTTTCAATGATCATATCATCTAAGTCAACGAATTTCTTTCCAAGCTTTTCTTGTAACATCTTACCAATTGTTGTTTTACCTGCACTAGGCATACCAATGAGAACGATATTACAACGATCTTTCAACATTTCTTTTTTGATTTCATCAATGATGGAATCATCAAAAGACATATCTTCGAAATACTCAAATGAATACTTTGCTTGTGCGATCAACATTTCTAATCCAATGACACGTTTAATATCTAACTCTTGTGCTTCAAAACATAAACGTGTAAGAATTGGGTTGTATACAACATCTAATACACATTCTAGTTTATGGAACCAAGAAACATCGATTGGAGAATTGGCAATGTTTGGGTACATTCCAACAGGACTTGTATTCACAACGATATCTGCATCTAAATGAGAAGTGTACATTTCATCATAAGAGATAGCACCATTGGTTGCACTACGACTTACAACGATAATATCTTTAGCCTTTTCATGTTTACAAACAGCTTGTACTGCAGCACTTGCGCCACCATTACCAATGAGTAGTACTTTCTTTCCTTCCATATGAACATTGTGGGCTTTGACCATATATAAGAATCCACCGAAATCTGTATTATATCCATATAGTTTTCCATCACGATTAACGATTGTATTAACTGCACCTATTTTTTCAGCACTTTCATCTAATACATCAATGTAAGGAATAACAGCTTTTTTATAAGGTAATGTAACATTGATTCCTTTAAAGTCTTTCTTTTCCATGAATTCAACAAATTGTTCTTTGTCTAATTCAACAAAATCATATTGGTAATCTTTTACATTCTGTAATTCTGCGATTCTTGTTTGTATTTGTTTTGAAAAACTATGTTCCAATTTTTCTCCAATCAATCCGTATTTCATTTCTGTTCCCTCTTTTCTGAATTACTCTTATCCCAAAAAAAGCATTCAATCTGTTTTGTTGAATGCTTTTTATTGCCCTAAAACCTAAAATAACCATGATTCAATGGTTTGGTTTAGGGCTATCTAAAGTAAAAATAGAATGTATGTGAATAATTCATGGTTCAATCATACTCCAACTACATTGTGAATACAATAACATTCGTAAAAAATTCACAAAATCAATCATTTAAATTCGCATTGGAAACGATGAAATTAGAAAATGCATGTACGGCTGGAGGAAGATAACGATTTTTCATCATTGCCAAGTAAATATAACGATTCTTATGAGGATTTGTAATCTTTAATTTTTTAAGATTGAAATGATCGATCATTGGAATATTTGGAACGACCGCAACACCATAATTGATATCAACAAGTCCAAGTACTGCACTATCTTCTTCTACTTCAAATAGAATGTTTGGTTGAATATGATTTTCATTAAATAATTGATCAATGATAGGACGAATACCACTTTCTTTACTATAGTAGATGAAATATTCATTTTGAAGTTCTCTTAAATCAATTTCTTTACGAAGCGCTAAAGGATGATTTTTACTGACTACAACAACGAGTTCTTCTGTTGTGATTGGTACAAATTCAATCGCATTTCTATTTTCTTGATAGGAACATAGGGCAATATCATACTTTTCATCTTCTAAACCATTTAAAATATCTGTTGTATTTCCTTGTTTTAAAGTGAATTTGATTTGATTGTTTTTTCGAATCGCATGAAAGTTTTTGATTGTATGTGGGACAAAGTTATAACCTAACGTATAAATGAAAGCTAAACGGATCCAACCTTGATTAGGACTAGTGATTGCGGAAATGGTTTTTTGGCCTAATTCAATTTGTTTTAAACCATTATTTACATATTCATAGAAGATTTGACCATATCTAGTTAAACGTACATTTCTTCCCTGTTTTTCAAACAAATAACAGCCAAGATCTTTTTCTAATTGCGCAATGGCATGAGATAAAGATGGTTGTGTAATGTTTAAAATATTAGCTGCTTGTGTATAATGCTGTGTTTTTGCGAGAACTCTAAAATAATATAAATGGTTTAGATTCATAGACATCTCCTTTGTATTATTATAGCTAATCTATAGAAAAAATCTATAAATAAAGCGAATAATATAAATTGTTTAAATAATTTAGTTTTTCTATAATGAGCATGTATTGTGAATAAGTTAACAGGAGGACACAATGGAAAATTTTGATTCATTATTTCAACCATTAGAGGTTAGAAGATGTACGATTCCTAATAGAATCGTTATGACTCCAATGGGAACTAACTTTGCGGAAAGTACAGGTGAAATGAGCTTTTTGCATATGGATTACTATGAACAAAGAGCACAAGGAGGCGCAGGTTTAATTATTGTTGAAAATGCCTGTGTTGATTTCCCTTCAGGATCAAATGGTACATCTCAATTACGTTTGGACAAGGATATTTATATTCCAAGAATGTTCAAATTAACAGAAACAATTCATAAACACGCTACTAAGATTGCGATTCAGTTGAATCATGCTGGTGCGAGTGCAGTAGCTGAAAGAATTGAAATGCAACCAGTATCTGCAGGTGATTTACCTAATAAGAAGGGTGGAGCTACACCTCGCCCATTAACAAAGGACGAAATCTATGCAATCGTAGAAAGCTACGCAAAAGCCGCAAAGAGAGCCCAAATTGCAGGATTTGACGCAGTTGAAATCCATTGTGGACATAGCTATTTGATTAGCCAATTCTTATCACCATTAACAAACAATCGTACAGATGAATTTGGTGGTAGTGCTGAAAACCGTGCTCGTTTCGCAAACTTGATCTTAAAAGCAGTTCGTGAACAAGTTGGACCTTTCTTCCCTATCTTAGTTCGTATTAGTGCGGATGAATTTGTAAAGGGTGGAAGTAACTTAGAAGATTCCTTAGAATTATTGAAGTATTATCAGGAAGAAGCAGATATTATTGACGTATCTTGTGGTTTAGTAGATTCTATTCAATATCAAATTGATGCTAACTACTTAAAAGATGGTTGGAGAACTTATCTGGCAACTGCTGTAAAAGAAAAATTCAATAAACCAGTTATTACTGTTGGTAACATTCGTGATCCACATGTAGCTGCAGATATTATTTCTAATGGACAAGCTGACTTTGTAGGTCTAGGTCGTCAATTTGTTGCTGATCCTCAATGGCCTCTAAAAGTAAAAGAAGGTCGTTTAGATGAAATCCGTAAGTGTATTTCTTGTAACATTGGATGTAGTGGACACCGTATTGGTTTAAATCGTCCAATTCGTTGTACAGTTAACCCAAGCGTTAATGAAGGTGAATCTTATAAGTTCAATAAGGTAAAACGTCCATGCAACGTAGTTGTTGTAGGTGGAGGTACTGCTGGATTAGAAGCTGCTTGTACTGCTGCTGAAGTTGGATGTATGACATTCTTGATTGAAAAGGAAGATCACTTAGGTGGATTAAGCGTAGAAATCAGTAAGATTCCTGAAAAGAAGCGTTTAAGAGATTTCCCTGATTATTTAGTAAAACGTGCTTCTCGTTTAAAGAACTTGATTACATTTACAAATACAGAAGCTACAATTCCATTCATTGAAGCTTTAAAACCAGACTTCATTGTAAATTCAACAGGTTCAACACCTCTATTACCACCTATTACAGGTTTAAGAGAAAATATTGATCACCCACAAAGCAGTGTTCAAGGAATTCTTGGAATGATCAACAACATTGATAACTATCCTGAAGATTTAGAAGGAAAGAAAGTTGTCGTTGTTGGTGGCGGTGCTGTAGGATTAGATGTAGTAGAATTCTTCTCCAATCGTAAGGCAACAGTTTCTATCGTTGAAATGTTACCTGTTGTAGGTAAAGATCTAGATATCGTTACAAAGATTGGTACATATGCTATATTAGAGAAGAATCATGTCAATGTATTGACTTCCACAGCGTTACAAGAAGTTCATCCAAATCATTTCATTGTAAAACGTAATGATCAATTGGAACAATTAGACTTTGATTATGGTTTCGTTTGCTTAGGAATGCGTTCTTATTCACCAATCTTAGCTGACTTACATGAAGCATTTGATGATAAGAATGTAGAAATCATCAACATTGGAGATAGTTTTAGAGCTCGTCGTATCATTGATGGTACAAGCGAAGGACGTAATATCCTAAATGCATTAAAGACAAAAGGATATTTAGAATAATTTATAGGAGAAAAAATCATGAGTGAAAGAATTACAGGACACACAGAATTAATTGGATTGGTTGCTTATCCAATCCGCCATTCATCATCACCTAAGATGCACAACGAAGCATTTGCGAAATTAGGATTAGACTATGCTTATCTTGCATTTGAAGTTGATAATGATACTTTAGAAGATACAGTAAAAGGTTTTAGAGCTATGAAAGTTCGTGGATGGAACGTTTCTATGCCTAACAAAACTGTTATTGGAAAATACTTAGACAAATTAACACCTGCAGCTGAAATGTGTGGTGCAGTTAACACAGTTGTGAATGACAATGGTGTATTAACTGGAACAATTACAGATGGTGTTGGTTTCATGACAGGTTTAAAAGATGCACACATTGATCCTATTGGAAAGAAAATGACAATTGTTGGAGCTGGTGGTGCTGCAACTGCTGTTGAAATCCAAGCTGCTTTAGACGGTGTAGCTGAAATTTCTATCTTCAACCGTAAAGACCAATTCTGGGCTAATGCGGAAGAAACAGTAAGAAAGATCAATGAAAATACAAAATGTAAAGCGAAATTATTTGATCTTGAAGATAAAGAAGCTCTACGTCAAGAAATTGAAACTTCTTACTTGTTAACAAACGCAACAGGTATGGGTATGAAACCATTAGAAGGACAAACTTGGTTACCAGATACTTCTTACTTACGTTCAGATTTGATTTGTGCTGATACAGTTTACGCTCCAGCAAAAACAAAATTCTTAGAAATGGCTGAAAGTGTTGGATGTCAGATCGTAAATGGTTTCCCAATGATGTTATATCAGGGAGCTGCAGCGTTTAAACTATGGACAGGTGAAGATATGCCTGTTGACTACATTAAAGAAGTCATGGGATTTGATTTCTAATTCGTGAAAGTACATAGACATGAAAGATAAAAAATATTTACCAGCGATCATTATCATGTATTTGAATTATTTCATTCATGGTGTTGGTTGCTCAGTACTCGGACAAGCGGTTATTAAAGAATCGTTAGCGGCTAGTTGGGGTTGTGAGACAATGATGATCACAAAGATCAGTGCTGCATTAGGCTTAGGGCGTTTATTGGCCCTACCTTTTGCGGGCCCATTATCTGATAAACTTGGCCGTAGAATATCTATGATCATTGGAGGATTTAGTTACGCTGTATATTTGATTGGTATTGCCTTAGCGTTCAATGTAGGAACACATGGTGGTTATGTGATTGCTTATGTTTGTGCAGTCATTGGTGGTATTGCTAACTCATTCTTAGATACAGGTATTTATCCTGCTGTTTCAGAAGCAATTAATGATGCACCAAGTATTGCGACAATGGGAATCAAGTTCTTTATTTCCATTGGGCAAATGTTATTACCATTCTTCTTAGGTGTCGTTGTAACTACAACTGCTTCAGGAAATGCGAACTATACGATTGCGTTTTGGATTTGTGGTATTGCCTTTGCGGTACTTGCGGTTTTGGCATTCTTTTTCCCAGTTCCAGAAGCTGCAGAAGTAGAAGAAGAAAAGAAAGCGAAAGCTATTGGTGAAAAGAAACCTAGTTTCCTAAAGAATTTCACAGTACAACACTTCTCAAAAGAAGCTATCGCAATGATCTTGATTGGATTTACTTGTACTGGTACTTTCCAATTATGGTTAAATTGTGCACAAAACTACGCAATGGAAGTTGCTGGATGGGCAGATCCTAGTGCGATGCAATCTCACTATTCTTTAGGAACGATTCTTGCGCTCATTGTAACTTCAATTTTGACGCGTAAATTTAAAGATGTGAATTTCATCTTAGTATATCCTGCGATTTGTTTTGTAATGTTGATTGTTGTATTAATGTTTCCTAATCAAGCAATTTGTAGAGTTGGATCCTTCGTCATTGGATGGGCTGGTGCTGGAGGTTTATTACAAATCGTAACTTCTGTATGTAATATGTTATTCCCTAAGATCAAAGGTACAGTTACAGCTTTGGTTATGTTTGAATCTTCCTTATGTAACTATACAGTTTTATCAGCTGCAGGATACATGACACCTACACAAGTTATGATCATGAATATTGTCTTAACTGGTATTGGTGTATTATTAGGATTATATGTTAATATTCGTTACAGAAATTTAGTAGCGAAATAAGGATAATTGAATTAAAAATATACGGTACCTTGTTACCGTATTTTTGCCAAGAGGAAAAGGATGTGATGACTTGAAAGTAATACGTTTTTTGGATGACAAATTAGAAGAATTATTATTGATTGGCTTATTAGGTACAATGGTAGTAATCATGGAAGTTCAGATTTTTTGTAGATATGTTTTAAACTATTCTCTTAGTTGGTCTGAAGAATTAACAAGATATCTGTTTATTTGGTCTTGTTTTATTAGTATTAGCTATTGTATTAAAAGGTGGATTTCGATTAAAGTCGATCAAGTAATCAAAATGTTACCTAAAAAAGGTTATGTAATAGCACAGCTATTATTAAATATTATGTTGTTTATCCTTTTCATTTATTTGACGATTCATGGATATCGTTTCTTAATACAAGCGATTGAATCACAACAGAGAAGTCCTGCTTTGAATCTACCTATGGAATATGTACAAAGTGCGCCTTTTGTTGGCTTTGTGTTAGCTGCATTTCGTTCATTTCAACAAATTATCTATGAAACAAAGAATGTTGCACATCTAATGAAACATGAAAAAGTCATAGATCAAGATCCAAGGGAGGTTAAATAATATGTTAGCTGCAGTAGTCTTTGTATTATTTATTCTTCTCTTATTGTTGTCAGTTCCAATATCAGCGACTTTGACAATGGTATCTTTAGCACCAACGATCTTAAATCCAAACTTTACTGTATCTGCGGAATATGTCATTCGTTCCATGTTTGGAGGAATTGATTCTTTTCCACTTCTTGCGGTACCAATGTTTGTATTGTCAGGTGTATTAATGGCAAAAGGTGGTGTTAGTAAGAAGATCTTTGATATTTTCTGCTATTTCATTGGTGATAAAACTGCTGGTATGCCTTGTGCAGTTATTATTACTTGTTTGTTCTATGGGGCAATTTCAGGAAGTGCACCAGCGACTGTAGCGGCTGTTGGTAGTATGACGATTCCTTTATTGATTCGTATGGGTTATGACAAAGAGTTTGTTACGGCTATCGTAGCAGTTGCGGGTGGATTAGGTGTTATTATCCCTCCTAGCATTCCATTTATTTTATATGCGATGGCAAGTGGAGCGAGCGTGAGTAAGATGTTCATGGCTGGTGTTCTACCAGGAATCTTGATTGCAGGTCTATTAATGATCTATGCAATTTATTATTGTAAAAAACATGCGGAAGATAAAGATAAGATTCGTGCTGAAGTAAATGCATTACATATTAAAGGATTTAAGCATATTTTCTTTGATAGCTTTTGGGCATTATTAACACCTGTCATTATTTTAGGATGTATTTATTCAGGTGTTGCGAGTCCAACGGAAGCAGGGGTAATTTCAGTATTCTATGCATTTGTGATTTCAGTGTTTGTATATAAGACATTAACATTGAAAGATATCTATAAGATATGTGTGGAATCTATTCGTACATATGCGCCAATATTATTTATCTTGGCAGCAAGTGTTGCCTTCTCTCGTATTATTACGATATTACAGATTCCTGATACTGCTGCTGATTTGATTTTGAGTACAGTACATGGTCGTGTAGCGATACTACTAGTTGTGAATGTATTATTACTACTTGTTGGAATGGTTATGGATACAAGTCCAGCTATCTTGATCTTAACGCCAATCTTATTACCAATCGCAAATAGTGTTGGTTTAGATTCAGTTCATTTTGGAATCATCATGGTTGTTAACTTAGCGATTGGATTTGTAACACCACCAATTGGTATCAACTTATTTGTGGCAAGTTCTTTAACAGATGTTCCAGTAATCAAAATCGCAAAGAAAGCATTTCCATTGATTATTTTCTTTCTGATTGCGTTACTATTGATTACTTTTATTCCTGGAATTTCACTGGCTTTAGTACATTAGAAATAGGAGGTTAGAATGAGAAAAATACTTACGTATATGTTATGTATCACACTAACTTTCTGTTTGAGTGGTTGTATCGAAAAACAAGAAGACCTTGTGAAAGCCTCACAATCTTTTCCGTGGATCATTGCCAATGATTCACCAGAAGATACAGTAACTGGTATCTTCACAAATAAATTTGTAGAAGAAATTGAAAGATTAAGTGAAGGACGGATTCAAATCAAGGCTTACCACAATGGTGCTGTTGGTGGAGATAGAGAGTTAGTAGAAAGTTGTATGAATGGAGATATTCCATTTGTTGTTCAAAATACAGCTACCCAAGCAAACTTTATATCAGAACTAGCGATATTTGATTTACCAATGGTCTATACAAATATTGAAGATTTAAGAAATGTAATAGATGATGATAATTTTATGAATTTAATAAATGATGTTTATTCCGAGCATGGTGTTCGATTATTGGCTATGGCTGATCAAAACTTCCGTGTTATGACATCGAATGTACCAATTGAATCTATTTCAGATTTTGAAGGAATCAAGATCCGCACAATGGAAAAT
>CAVKTV010000078.1:0-9112 GCA_963659075.1 Lachnospiraceae bacterium
CTTTCAGATTTTCTTTAGATAAATAAAATTCATTCATTTCTGAGCCATACTTTCTTTTAGGAAAAATAATATAATCAAATTTCAAATTTATATCATTCTTTTCACAAAAATTAATAATTGCTTCTTTAGAAGCATAATTGAAGTTCATTAACATTACTTTCAGTTCAACATTTAATCCTATTTTTTTTGCAAATAATAAATTTCTCTTTACTAGTTCGACAGAACCATCAAATTTCACAAATTCAGAATTTATTTTTTCATCTAAAGAAAAGAGAGAGCAAGAAACCAAGGCAACATTTAATTCCCTAAGTCTACAAATACCCTTATCATCTAAAACAGATAAATTTGTATATAATAAAACTTCAAATCCTAATTTCCTTGAATATTCTATTATTTCCCATATATCTTTTCTTAAAAAAATTTCTCCACCTGTAAAAGTCACTTGGAAACAGCCTGTTTTTCTTAGTTCATACAAAAAAGATTTTAATTCGTGTTGCTTTAAACCATAATTATCATGTGCTGTAATATAACAATATTTGCAATCCCAATTACATACTGTACACAATTCTATCATTACAGAAAATATAGACGTTTTATTTTCATAAGTTTCAATTAATCTATCCAAAGAAAAATTTTTCATATGCTAATTATTATACCTTTTTAAATGAATTTCGCCATTATAAAAACCAGACGTTAAGCCTGGTTTTTGTTTTACTTCATTAATCCTTTTTCTAAAGCTAATGTTCTTGTTGTAAGATCACAAACTTCACTTGGTCCATAGTATTGGATAGCACCAGGATATGTGAATGCTGTTTCTACAGCCCATGTATCTCTATGTGCTTCAAAGTACTTGAATGGAGCACCATCTAATTCAACAAGTGCTTTTCTAATAACTGGCTTATCTTCACCATGTCTTCTTTCCATGTTCATCATCTTAGTGATTGGCATACCACCAGCTACCCATTCTTCAGCTGGTTTAGAAAGATTAGAAATCTTTGATAAATATCCATTGTATCCATATTGGATCAACATGAATGCATTGTAACCTAATGAATAGCAGTAGTCTGCATCAAAGTTAGATGGGAAAGCACATCTTCCTTCATAGCCGAAGAAATGATGTAATGCATTGAACTTACCATTGTATGTTCCTGCTTTTCTTCTTTCTTCCAAATTAGCCTTTACAAGAGCAGAGAATAACTTTTCAGATTCAATCAATGAAACTTGTACGTTTCCATGTGGATCTCTTTCTAAGAATAATTGTTGTTGGATTGTTTCAGGAAGAATAGCGAATACTGCCATGGATTCCTTTGTTAAACCATTTTCAATAAAAGCATATTTATCTTTCCATGTTGGTAAAGCATTGAATTCATCAGCTTTACTACCAGCTAATAATTCATTGATTTCTCCAATTAATACTGAGAATTCAGGAACGAATTCAACAACACCTTCAGGAATGATTGCTACACCGAAGTTCATTCCCTTTTCACTTCTCTTAGCTACGGAATCCGCAATATAATCTGCGATAGAAGCTAAAGACATCTTCTTAGCAGCAACTTCTTCAGAAATCAAACATACGTTTGGTTGTGTTTCTAAAGCACATTCCAAAGCAACGTGAGAAGCAGAACGTCCCATAACCTTGATGAAGTGCCAGTACTTCTTAGCGGAGTTAGCGTCTCTTTCAATGTTTCCGATAACTTCACTATATGTTTTAGTTGCTGTATCAAATCCGAATGAGCATTCAATATCTTCATTCTTTAAATCACCATCAATTGTCTTAGGGCAACCAATTACTTGTACACCTGTATCATGTGCAGCGAAATATTCTGCTAATACAGCTGCGTTTGTATTAGAATCATCTCCACCGATGATAACAATAGCAGTAATACCATGTTTCTTGCATACTTCTGCAGCAACTGCGAATTGTTCTTCTGTTTCTAATTTTGTTCTGCCAGAACCGATGATATCAAATCCACCTGTATTTCTATATTGATTAATGTATTCATCATCAAATACAAGATAGTCATCATCTAATAATCCACTTGGTCCATTCTTGAAACCATAAAGTACATTTTCACTACTTGTAGCTTTTAATGCATCATAAAGTCCACAAACAACGTTGTGTCCACCAGGTGCTTGTCCACCAGATAGGATAACACCAACAACTTGCTTCTTAGCTACGCTAGTGTTTTCTCCTTTTTCAAATGTAATTTCTTTTTTTCCATAAGTGTTAGGGAATAAAGCTTTGATTTTTTCTTGATCAGCAACACTTTGTGTTTCTTCGCCTTCCTTAACACAAATTGCAGAAATACCATGTCTTAGCATTCCTGGTAATTTAGGTTCATACTTTAATCTTTCTGTTTGTAATGGTGAAATATTCATTTTCATTTACTCCTTTTCAACCGTTAAAATTTTAATTCATTTTCGCTTTATCGTAAATAGAAACTATGATTCTTCTTCCAATAATTCTTCCCATCTTTTCTCAAGATGTGCAATCTCATTATGAATATCATCAATATCTTGATCCAATTCATTCATTTTCGTGTAATCTTGATAAAATTCTGGTTCAAATCTTAATGCTCGCATGTCTTCTAGTTCAGCTTCTTTTTCTGTGATTTGTTTTTCTAATTTTGTGATTTCTCTTCTACGTGCTTCTGGTGAAATCTGTCTTCTTGTTTTTTCTGAAGAGGATTCTTGTTGTTCATGTTTTTCATCAAACAGTGGTTTTGCCTCATCTGATTCCATATATTCATCATATGTTTTATTGATGAATTCTGCTTTACCATCTTCAAAGCGAATCAAACCTGTTGCGAGTTGTTGTATAAAATAACGATCATGACTTACAAATAAAACAGAGCCCGTAAATCCTTTTAAGGATTCTTCTAGTGCTTCTTTACCAGGAATATCCAAATGGTTTGTAGGTTCATCTAAGATCAATAGATTTGAATGTTCGAGTAAAAGCTTCGCAAAAGAAAGTCTTACTTTTTCTCCACCAGATAATACATTTACTTGTTTAAATACATCATCCGCACTGAATAAGAATTGTCCTAATACACTTCTGACTTCTGTTCTATCCAGTTCTGGATAAGCATCCCATAGTTCTTCTAAAACTGTTTTATTGGAAGAAAACTGTGCGAGCTGTTGATCAAAATATCCCTTTTCGATTTGATGACCAAACAAATAAGAACCACCTAAAGATGGAATGATTTCCATCAATGTCTTCACAAAAGTAGATTTTCCCGTACCATTTGGTCCGATGATTGCGATTCGATCACCTCTTCTCATTTTCATGGATACTTCTGTTAATACATGATCATATCCAATCTTCAAGTGATCTGTTTCTAATACTTTTTCTCCGCCTTTGATTGCTGGTGTAAAGTGTGCATGGAATGTTTTTGTATTAACTTGATCTACAGAAATCTTTTCCATACGATCTAAATATTTGATCTTTGATTGCGCAAAAGCAGCTTTACTACTTTTATAGCGGAATTTTTCAATAAGATTTTGTAATCTTTCAATATCTTTTTGTTGTCTTAGATAAGCACTTTGTTGTCTTTCTAGATCATTATCACGTTGTACAGTAAATGATGAATAATTTCCTGCATAACGCTTCATTTTTCCAAATTCCATATTATATACTGCATCTACTGTATGATCTAAAAACATACGGTCATGGGATACAATGACAACTGCCTTTGGATAATTCTTTACATATCCTTCTAACCATTCAATTGCGTCAATATCCAAATGGTTTGTAGGTTCATCTAATAAAAGAATATCTGGCTTTGATAATAATAGACGTACAAACGCTATTCTTGTTTTCTGTCCACCTGAAAAAGTTCCTATCACTTTATGAAGATCTTCTATATCAAATCCAAAACGTGTAAAAACTGTTTTCATTTCTGCTTCCCAGTTATACCCATTCATCGCTTCAAACTGTTCTTGTAGATTTGCATATTGATTCATAACTTTTTCAGAATAATCTGTTGCCATCTTTTCTTCTAAAACATTCATTTGTTTTTGTAAGGTAAAAAGAGGTTCATAGATTGTCATGAGCTCTTGTTCAACTGTCCAATCATCATGTTCTAAAACTTTCTGAGCCAAATAACCAATGACAGTCCCACTCTGCATACTGATAGAACCTTTATCAAATTGTTCTTCACCACACATACATCTTAAAAATGTTGTTTTTCCACAACCATTTCTGCCTACGATAGCTATTTTTTCTGTGCCACGAATTTCAAAATTAATATCTTCAAATACAGTATCGGCACCATAGTATTTTGAAGCTTTTGATATTGCATATAACATAATTGATTCCTAAAAAAGGAATGGAAGAAAGTAATCACCCATTCCTAAAATATTTTTAAAAGTTTAAATTTCTTGGTGTTCTAGCGAATGGAATGACATCTCGAATGTTTTCCATACCTGTAACATACATGACAAGTCTTTCAAATCCTAGACCGAATCCTGCATGTTGGCATCCACCATATCTTCTTAAATCTAGATACCATTGATAATGTTCTTTGTTCATACCAAGTTCATCCATACGTGCTTCTAAGACATCTAATCTCTCTTCACGTTGAGAACCACCAACAAGTTCACCTACTCCAGGAACAAGGCAATCTACAGCCGCAACTGTTTTACCATCATCATTCTGGCGCATATAGAACGCTTTGATATCCTTTGGATAGTCTGTTAAGAACACAGGTCCTTTTACAACTTTCTCTGTTAAATATCTTTCATGTTCTGTCATGAGATCCATGCCCCATTCAATCTTAGAGTTTTCAAACTTTACGCCATCTTCAACAGCTTTCTTTAGAATTTCAATTCCTTCTGTATAAGGCATTCTTCTAAATTCACTGTTACGAACATGATTTAATCTTTCTTCAAGTGTTGTATCGATTCTTTCATTGAAGAACTTCATTTCTTCAGGACATGTTTCATAAACATAATCAATACAGTACTTGATCATATCTTCAATGACATCCATATCAAAATCCAAGTCCGCAAATGCCATTTCAGGTTCAATCATCCAGAACTCAGCTAAATGGTTTGTTGTATTTGAATTTTCAGCTCTAAATGTTGGTCCAAATGTATAAACATCTCTAAAAGCCAACGCAAATGCTTCTGCTTGTAATTGTCCAGATACTGTTAAAGAAGCATGTTTTCCAAAGAAATCCTCTTCGTATTTTCCATCTTCTCTAGTTGTAACTGTGAATGTTTCACCAGCTCCTTCAGCGTCTGCTCCTGTAATTTCAGGAGTATGTACATATACAAATCCTTGTTCTTGGAAGAATGTATGAATAGCCATAGCCAATGCACTTCTTACTCTAAATACTGCTGAGAAAGTATTTGTACGTGGACGTAAATGTCCAATTTCTCTTAAATATTCAAAAGAATGTCTTTTCTTTTGTAAAGGATATGTAGAATCACAAACACCTTCTAAATTAATTTCAGTTGCTTGAATTTCAAATGGTTGTTTAGCTTCAGGAGTCAAAACAAACTTACCAATGACAGATACTGCAGTGCCTGTTAAATATTTACCTACTTCTTCATAATTAGAAAGTGTGTCAGCAGTATAAACGATTTGTGCGTTTTGATAATATGTTCCATCATTTAATGCGATAAAAGATACATTTTTTCCTGAACGGTTAGAACGTACCCATCCTTGTAATTGAACATATTCAACTTGATCTTTTTCAAATTCTGTTATTCCTGTTGCCGTAAGTCTATACAACTCACGAATACTCATTTCTGTTGGCATATTAATTCCCCTTATTCTTTTAGTCTTTCATTGCGTTTGTTTCAAACACAAGTTCTTGAATGCTACTAACGACATCCACTTGTTTTACATATACTCCTTGTGGAACAGAAAAATGATCCACTGCGAAGCTTACAAAACCTTTGATTCCTTGTTCAACAAGTAAATCAACAGTTTCTTGTACTCTTTTTGAAATACATAATATTGCGATTCTACAACCCTTTGGCATTTTTTCTGAAAGTTCATTAAGATTATATACTGGCACAGATGCACCGTGTACAGTCTCAGGATATAAATCAAATGCACAAACGATTTCCCCTACAACATGATTCCATTTGTTATAGTTCAACAAAGCTTTTCCTAAGTTTCCCGCTCCAATGAGAACGATTTTTTCATCAAAATTGACACCTAACTCATCAGAAAACTTTTTAATCAGATCATCTACATTGTAACCATATCCTTGTTTTCCTAAACTACCAAGAAACGAAAAATCTCTACGAATCGTTGTAGATTCAATAGAAACATAATCCGCTAATTGCTTAGACATGATCTTTGTCGTGCCTTCTGCTTTTAATTTTCTTAAAGCTTTTAGATATACTGGATATCTTTGTAATGTTGCCTTTGGTACTTTTCTTTCAGTTATCATCTTCATCACCTGTTAATTATTTTAACACCGAATAGAGACTTTGTGAAAAAATTATAGATATTATTAAATATTTTCACCTGGCATTAATAATGAAGGATCTGCACAAACATCAAATCCACAACGAATTCCATGCTTATAAGCAATATAACCTGTAGCACCTATCATAGAAGCATTGTCTGTACAATACTTGATTGGTGGTTGAGATAATTCAATATTTGGATATTTCTTCATCTGTTCTTCTAACATCACTCTAAGTCTTGAATTAGCGGCAACACCACCAGCAGTTACAACCATTTTAGGCTGTAATTCTTTTACAGCGTTCATTGTTTTAGAAACCATGAGTCCTAATGCTGTTTCTTGGAATGCATAGGCTACATCTTCTTTCACAATTGGATTACCAGCTTTTTCTTCACGTTGAATCAATTGTAAGACAGCTGTTTTTAAACCTGAAAATGAAAAATCATAAGGTGTATCCACTTTTGGTGTAGGAAGATGATAATGTTCTTTTCCAAGTTTTGCCATCTTATCAATGACAGGTCCACCAGGATAGCCAGTACCTAAAACTCTCGATACTTTATCATAAGCTTCCCCAATAGCATCATCTCTTGTTTCTCCAATGACTTTAAAATCATATTCTGTTTCCATCCAAACAAGTTGAGAATGACCACCACTAATAACCAAAGCTAATAGTGGGAATTGTAAATCATGATCTAACGCAAATCGATTCGCATAAATATGACCTGTCATATGATTAACTGGAACAAGTGGTTTATGGAATTCCCAAGCTAAAGTTTTTGCGGCTTGTACACCTACATGTAAGGAACCAATCAAACCAGGACCTTGTGTAAATGTAATCGCATCAATATCATCCATTGTTACACTTGCTTGTTGAATAGCTTCTGTAATCACAGTAGATATATTTTCTACATGAATTCTACTCGCAACTTCAGGAACGACACCACCAAATTTAGTATGTACATTAATTTGTGAAGAAACAACATTAGATAGAATTTCTTTTCCATCCTTTACAATCGCACAGGCTGTTTCATCACAACTACTTTCTATCGCTAATAACATCGTCATAAAATGACCTCCATTAATTTTTATACATTAAATATGCATCTTCACCATCTGCGTAATAATTCTTACGAGAGGATACAATATTAAATCCAAATTTTTTATATAATTGAATTGCATTTTCATTTGACATGCGAACTTCTAATGTGAAATTTTCACAGTCACTCTTTATAACTAATTGATCTATGAATTCCATCATCTGTGTTCCAATTCCACGATGTTGATATTGTTTTGAAACACCAATATTCGCTATTTCTGCGTTTTCATACGCAATTAATAAATCAAAATATCCTACGATTTCACCATCTATTTCATATACATACAAATATGCATATGGATTTTGATTCATTTCATCTATAAACATTTGTTCTGTCCAAGCATCTTCTAAGAATAATTCTTTTTCTAATTTTAAGACAGAAACTAAATCTTTTTCATTTGCTTTTCTAATCATAATCATTATTTTTGAGGTAAATAAGATTCAGAGGATTTTAAATATTCTGGTACGACTAGATGAACATTATCCCATGACTCCCATTCTTCTTTTAAATCTTTAAAATTTTCAACGATATCAGGCCATTTATCTTCTTTACCTACTAAACTACCATCACCTATAATTTCTTCATCTCCAATATTTAATTCAGAAATTTCAATAACTTGTTCTTTATCTACTAAATGCCCATCTTTAAATAATGCAGTATAAACACGTTTTCCACGAGCATCCATTACCACTCTACAGTTTTTCTTACCTGCATATAATAATAAAGTAGAAAGTGTGTAGATAGGTAAATCACGCATTGCACAGAAAACTTTAGCGACAGTCATCGCAATTCGGACACCTGTATAAGAACCAGGTCCTTTTGAAATAACAACTTGATCAATATCTTCTGGTTTTAATTGTAAAGAATCCATGAGTTCAATTAATTTAGGGAACAATTCTTCACTTTGTTTTTTCCAACACTTTTCTTGTATCTTACCGATGACAACATCATCTTTCATTAATCCTATCGCAAGCCAAGTATGACTTGTATCCATACATAAAGTAATCATTTTAAATCCTCCAACAATTTATCATATTCATTACCATGTGCTACAAAATGAAATTCTCTACTTCCATCTTCTAATAAATGAATTGAAATCATTAAATAATTATCTGGAATTAAATATTTCATAAATTGAGACCATTCAATAACAGTTAATCCATCATCGTAAAAATATTCATCAAATCCAAGATCTTGTTCAATACCTTCCATACGATATGCATCAATATGATAGAGATTCATACGTCCACCATGATATATTTTTTGAATTGTAAATGTTGGTGAAGTCACATTTCTCTGAATTCCTAAACCTTTCGCAATACCTTGCGTTAATGTAGTCTTTCCAGCACCTAAATCACCATCTAATAAAATAACCATATTTTCTTGAACCAAAGTACCAATTTTGTTACCTAATTCATGTGTTTGTTCTGTTGAATTTGTATTTATTCTTAATTCATTCATATCATTGCCTCGCTGAGGTATTATACATCCAAATAAGTTTGATATAAAGCAGAATATTTGTTGAATAACAACACAAAAAAAGAGAAGCGTTAGCTTCTCTAGAAAGACCTGGCAACGTGCTCGATTCAC
>CAVKTV010000079.1:0-9080 GCA_963659075.1 Lachnospiraceae bacterium
GCACGTTGCCAGGTCTTTCTAGAGAAGCTAACGCTTCTCTTTTTTTTGTGTTTTTGATAGATTGACTATTGTCAAAAAGTTAAAAAAAGAGTATATTAAATAATGTAAATAAGGAGTGCTCACGCACTCCTTCTGTTATGCTTGGAGGGTTATGGACAAAATTGAACATTTGAAAGAATTGTTTCAACCAGTATTTGAGTCTAACAATGTCAAATTATATGAACTTGTTTTTCGAAATTCTGGAAAAGATCGAACATTGGAAGTTTCTATTATGAAACCTGATGGAACAATGGATCTTGATACTTGTGCTGCTGTTTCAGAAGGAATCTCTGAAATTTTAGATCAAGAAGATCCAATTAATGAAGAATATACATTAGAAGTATGTTCTCCAGGTGCAGAAAGAGAAATAAAAGATTTAGATGAAATTCACCCTGGATTATATGTATATGTTCGTTTGAAGCATCCATTTAAAAAAATGCTCGAATTTGTTGGCGAAATCTTAGAAGTAAGTGAATCAGGTTTGATTACTTTAGCTTACAGAGATAAAGCAGCTACTAGAAAAGCTGAATTCACAAAAGAAGATATTGATTATATACGCATGGCGGTCAAATTATAAGGAGAAGACAAATGCAATTAGATTATAGAAAGATGTTAAAAGCATTGAGTGCTGTTGAAGAACAAAGAAATATTCCTGAAACAGTGATTTTAGATGCATTAAAAGAAGCAATGGCAAAAGCATACAAGAAGGATGCAGAATTATCTGATATTGATGTTGTTGCGGAAATTAATGAAAAGAAAAAGACAATCGATCTTTATCAAAACTATACAGTATTAGAAAGTGATGATGATGTTCAAGACGATGAATTAGAAATTGGTCTAGCAGAGGCAAAAGAATTTGATCCAAACGCAGAAGTAGGCGGTACAATTAGACGTCCAATTGAAGTAGAAGGATTAAGCAGAGCAGCTGTTTCTATTGCGAAGAATGTTATGCGTCAAAAAATCAGAGAAGCAGAAAAGGGCGCTGTTTATGATGAATACAAAGATAAGAAAGATGAAATGGTATTAGGTGTCATTGAATCCGTCAAAGATAAATTTACTTTAGTGAATTTAGGAAAGACAGTCGCTTTAATGCCTCATTCTGCTCACATTCCTCATGAATATCTTAGAGAAGGCGATACAATTAGAGTTGTTATTACTGCTGTAAACAAAGAAACAAAAGGTTCTCAAGTTCTTGTTTCTAGAGCAGATGCAATGCTCGTAAAAAGATTATTTGAAAAAGAAGTTCCTGAAATTTACAATGGTGTTGTAGAAATCAAAGCAATCGCAAGAGATGCTGGTGAAAGAACAAAGATGGCTGTGTTATCACACAATCCAGATATTGATCCTATTGGAGCATGTATTGGACCAAGAGGACAAAGAGTTGGTAATATTATTGAAGAATTAAATGGGGAGAAAATTGATATTTTCGAATATTCCAATGATATAAGCGAGCTAGTTAAGAATGCATTAGCACCAGCTGTTGTAACTGCTGTATTACCTGGTCAAGATGACAATAGCTTACTAGTTATTGTTGATTCCGCTCAACTTTCATTAGCTATTGGTAAAAGAGGAAAGAACGCTAGACTAGCTGTTAAACTTACAAATCATAAGATTGATATCAAGACACGTGAAGAAATCATTGAATCTGGAATGGATTATGATGCATTATTAGCACAAGCTGAAGTATTAAAACAAAAGGCAGCTGAAAAGACCGCAAAAGAAAATGCGCGTAAGTTAGAAGATGCAATTAAAGAACAAGAAGAAAAGAAAGCTGCAATTGCTGATAAAGTAGCTGCATTAAAAGAAAACGTTGCTAGTGAAGATGATGATTTCATTCCAGAAGAAATGATGGAAACATTAAGTGAAAATGTACTTGATGAAATGGCAATGGAAGACGTTAAGGAAGAAGAATCTGAAGAAGCAGTAGAAGTATCTGCTGTTGAACAAGCTGAAGAAACAACTGAAGTTATTGAAGAAGATAAGATTGAAGAAGAACCAACCGTGGAAGAGAAGAAGAGTAATAAACATGCAGATTTAGAAGAAATGGCTGCAAATAATACATATGTATCTAAGTTTGAAAAATTGGCTGATACAAGTAAGAAAGCTGATACAAAGGCTAAGAAAAAGTTCAAAAAGAAGGCTGATGAAGATAACTATAAAGTATCTAACAAAGAACTTACAGAACAATTAAAAGAAAAGCTTGCGAATCGTACAGCTCCTACAGCTCCAGTATATTCTGAAGAAGAACTCGCAGAAATCGAAGCAGAAAGAGAAGCTGAAGAAGAAAAAGAATATGACATCGATTATGATGAATATGAAGATTACTACGATGAGGAAGACTAATGCCTAGAAAAGTTCCAATGAGACGTTGTGTAGCGACTGGTGAAAGATGCGAAAAAAAAGAACTTCTTCGTATTGTTCGTACACCAAGTGGTACACTAGAAATAGATCTGACAGGTAAACTAAACGGTCATGGTGCATATTTAAAAAAAAGTGAAGAAGCAATCATGACTGCGAAAAATAATGGTGCTTTAAAACGAGCACTAGAAGTTGATATTCCTGATGAATTCTATGATGAGATCTTAAAAATCATTCGTTAAAGTTAATATACTAAGAAAAGAGGCGATGTATAAGAATGTTTTAAAGACATCACTTTGTGATGTGAGATAGAGAGGGAGGTTATTTATGCCAAAGAATACAAAGAGCAATGCTAGTTCTAAAAATAAAAAGAACACAAATAAAGCTCGAAATAATAAAGCTTTTGATAATAAGCCAAAAAAGATTGTTGAAGAAATTCATGAAATAACATATACAGAAGGAATTACTGTTGGTGAATTGGCTGATAAAACAGGTCATACTTCTACAGATATCATTAAGATGTTATTTATGGAAGGAAAAGCTGTTACAATCAACACACCATTAGATGATGAAACTGTTGAATTAGTATGTATTTCATATGATATAGAACCAACAAAAATCAAAGAGAGAGAAGAAGATACTCTTGAAGTTGAAGTGGAAGATGATCCAGAGTCTTTATGCGAACGTCCACCTGTTGTTACTATCATGGGACATGTAGACCATGGTAAAACAACTTTATTGGATACGATCCGTAAATCAAAAGTAGCTGCAGGAGAAGCTGGTGGAATTACACAAGCAATTGGTGCTTATCAAGTATCCATTGATGGAAGAAAGATTACTTTCTTAGATACACCAGGACATGAAGCATTTACTGCTATGCGTGCACGTGGTGCTTCCATCACTGATATTGCGGTCATTGTTGTAGCTGCAGATGATGGTGTTATGCCACAAACACGTGAAGCAGTTGACCACGCAAAAGCTGCTGGTGTTCCAATTATTGTTGCGGTCAACAAAATGGATAAACCAGATGCAAATCCAGACCATGTTATGGGGGAAATGAGTGATTTAGGTGTCATGCCTGAAGAATGGGGCGGAGATACGATCTTTGTTCCTACAAGTGCTAAAAAAGGTGATGGTATAGATGAACTTCTTGAGACAATTTTGACAGTCGCTGATGTTAAAGAATTGAAAGCTAATCCTAAAGCAATCGCTACTGGTTCAGTTATTGAAGCAAAATTGGATAAAGGAAGAGGTTCTGTCGCAACTTTACTTGTTCAAAATGGTACATTACATCAAGGTGATCCTGTCGTAGTTGGTACTGCGTTTGGTAAAGTTAGACGTATGACAGATGAAAATGGACATACTTTAAAGAGTGCTGGTCCTTCTACTCCTGTTGAAATCATTGGTTTAAATGAAGTCCCTGAAGCAGGTGATTTATTTAGAAATTTCGAAGATGAAAAAGAAGCTAGAGCTTTGGCTGATAGAAGAAGACGTAGAAAACAAGAAGCTGAAAGAAGACAATCTAGTGCTATGTCTTTAGAAGATCTTTCTGCACAGATTGAAGCTGGTAATATTAAGGAAATTCCGATTATTATCAAAGCTGATGTACAAGGTTCTGCAGAAGCAGTTAAGTCTTCCATGGAAAAATTATCTGTTGGTGATGTTAAAATCAAAGTAATTCACGCTACTGCAGGTGCAATTACAGAAAGTGATATCATGCTTGCAGATGCATCTAAAGGTATGATCATTGGTTTTAATGTAAGACCTGATTCTAATATTCGTAAAAAGGCTGAAGAAGCTGGTGTTGAAATTCGTTTGCATAACATCATTTATAAAGCTACAGAAGAAATGGAATTAGCGATGAAAGGTATGCTTGAACCAGTTTATGAAGATGTTACGATTGGTGAAGCAGAAGTTCGTGAAACTTATAAAGTTTCTAAAGTTGGTACAATTGCTGGATGTATGGTTACTGATGGTAAAGTTAAAGCTGGATGTAATGTACGTTTGATTCGTGAAGGTATCATCATTTACGATGGAAAGCTTGGTTCTTTACAAAGATTTAAAGATCAAGCAAAAGAAGTCGTATCTGGTTATGAATGTGGTTTAACAATTGAAAACTACAATGATATAAAACTAGGTGATACATTAGAATTCTATGAGGCACAGGAAGTTCCTGTTGAATAATCATGGCAAAGAATTTTAAACAAAAAAGATTAGAAGGAATTATTCGTAAGAATATTTCTGAAATCGTTCAGTTTGGTGTGAAAGATCCTAATGTTGGATTTGTTACAATTACAGATGTTCATGTTTCTAATGATCATTCTTACGCAAAAGTATTTTGTGAATTCTTAGGGCAAGAGGCTAGAGCACAAGCTGGCCTAAAAGCATTGAATCGTGCAAAAGGATATATTCGTACAGAATTATCTCAACGATTAGATATTCGTAGATGTCCTGAATTGATATTTGTAATCGATGAAACTGAACAAAAGGCAAGACATATCGATGATATTATTGCTTCATTACATATAAATGACACAAAGGAAGAATCAGATGATTGATTCTTCCTTTTATGAAACAAAATATTATATTTTCAGAAAAAATCATAATATTTTACATCATATTCTTGAAAATATATTGCGTTAAATACGTAAAAATAGTAAATTTTTAGTTACTGTGTGAGGTGTATATATGGAAAGAATATGGGAAAATATTGAACAAGATGCATGTGGAATTGGAACCATTGTGAATATTGATGGTCATGCAGATCATAAAGTATTAGATGATGCTTTGAAAATTGTAGAAAAATTAGATCACCGCGCTGGTCATGATGCGAGTGGCAAAGTTGGTGATGGTGTTGGAATCCTAATGCAGATTTCTCATAAATTCTTTTCTAAAGAATGTAAAAAGATTGGAATCACATTAAAGGATGAAAGATCTTATGGTGTTGGAATGTTCTTCTTACCACAAGATTCTTTAGCTTGTACATTCGCAAAAAGAATGTTTGAAGTCATAGCTAAAAAGAACGGACTAAAGATTCTAGGTTGGAGAGATGTTCCTGTTCATCCAGAAATATTAGGAGATAAAGCAGTTTCCTGCATGCCTAGTATTCAACAAGTTTTTATTGATAAACCAAAAAATTGTAAAAAAGGTATTGATTTTGATCGTATGTTATATATAACACGACGCGAATTTGAACAAGGTAGTGAAGATACTTACATTTGTTCTCTTTCTTCTCGTACTATCGTATATAAAGGAATGTTCTTAGTAAATCAATTACGTGCTTTCTATGAAGATATGAAAGATACTGATTATCAAACAGCTATCGCAATCGTACACTCTCGTTTTTCAACGAACACAACTCCTAGTTGGCAAAGAGCACATCCATATAGATTTATTGCGCACAATGGTGAAATTAATACGATTCGTGGCAATGCTGATCGTATGCTTGCACGTGAAGAAACAATGTCTAGTGAACTTTTAAAAGATGATTTAGATAAAATTTATCCTGTCATTAACGCAAGTGGTTCTGACTCCGCTATGGTAGATAATACATTAGAATTTTTATACTACAGTGGAATGGATCTGCCATTAGCCATGATGTTAATGATTCCAGAACCTTTTAAGCATAATCAAGCAATGGAAAGCACACGTAGAGATTTCTATCATTATTACGCAACAATGATGGAACCATGGGATGGACCAGCCGCAATGATCTTCTCTGATGGTGATATCGTTGGTGCAACGTTAGATCGTAATGGTCTAAGACCATCTCGTTATTATGTAACAGATGATGATCGTTTGATCTTAGCGAGTGAAGTTGGCGTTTTGGAGATTCCTAGTGAACATATCAAAAAGAAATCTAGATTAATGCCTGGAAAGATGTTACTTGTTGACACAAAACAAAAGCGGATTTTAACAGATGAAGAAGTAAAACAAAAATACGCTGATGCGAAACCTTATGGTGAATGGTTAGATATGAATTTAATGCATCTTTCTGATATCAAGATTCCAAATCAGAAAGTACATGAATATTCTCAAATTGAAAGAGATAAACTATATAAAGTATTTGGATATACTTATGAAGATGTAAAAAATGGTATTTTACCAATGGCTGCAAATGGAGTAGAACCAACAGCTAGTATGGGTAGGGATATTCCAATTGCGGTATTGAATGAAAAACCAAGTTCTCTTTTTGATTTCTTTCATCAACAATTCGCACAAGTAACAAATCCACCTATCGATTCTATTCGTGAAAAGGTTGTTACTGATACAACAGTTTATATCGGCTCGGATGGTAACTTACTACAAGAATCAGGTGAAAATTGCCGTGTACTTGAAGTGAATAACCCTATTTTAACAAGCTTAGATTTGATGAAAATCAGAACACTTAATAAACCTGGGTTCCATACGGAAGATATTTCATTACTCTATTACAAACATACTTCTTTAAAGAAAGCATTAGATGCCTTATGTGTTGCATGTGATAGAGCGTATAACAATGGTTCTAATATTTTAATTCTTTCAGATAGAGGAATTGATGAAAACCATGTCGCTATTCCTAGTTTACTCGCTGTTAGTGCAGTGGAAACACACTTGGTAAATACAAAGAAAAGAACACAAGTTTCTTTGATCATTGAAACAGGTGAAGCTAGAGATGTACATCAATGTGCAGCTTTATTAGGTTTTGGTGCGCGTGCAATCAATCCATATTTAGCACAAGATTGTGTTGTAGAACTCATTGAAAAGGGAATGTTAAATAAAGACTATCATTCCGCAATTGATGATTACAATGAAGCATTATTATCTGGTATTGTTAAGACAGCAGCGAAAATGGGTATTTCTTGTTTACAATCCTATCAATCTTCTAAAATCTTTGAAGCAATGGGATTAGATAAAGAATTTGTACAAACTTATTTTCCTGGTATTTCATGGAAAGTTGGTGGATGTACAATTGAGACAATCGAAAACTTTGTTATCAAGAATCATGATCAATCTTTCGATTCTTTAGGATTAGGTGTTGATACGACTTTAGATTCAACTGGATATCATGCGTTAAGAAGTAATAATCAAGCCAATGAACACCTTTATTCTCCAGATGTAATCGTTGCTTTACAAAAAGCAGTACGTGATGGAAGTTATGATGAATTTAAAGAATACACAACATTATTACATCAAAAACATCCACATACACTACGTGATGAATTAGTATTTGATCCACAAAATACTCCAATTTCATTAGATGAAGTTGAACCTGTTGAAAATATTGTTAAGAGATTTAAAACAGGTGCGATGTCATATGGTTCTATTTCCCAAGAAGCACATGAAACAATGGCAATTGCGATGAATACGTTAGGTGGAAAAAGTAATACTGGTGAAGGTGGAGAAGATGCTTCTCGCTTTGGAACACTTAAGAATTCGGCAATTAAGCAAGTTGCTTCTGGTAGATTTGGTGTAACTTCAGCTTATCTGAACAGTGCTAAAGAAATTCAAATTAAAATGGCACAAGGTGCAAAACCAGGTGAAGGTGGACATTTACCAGGTGTTAAAGTTTATCCTTGGGTTGCGAAAACAAGATTTTCTACACCGGGTGTATCTTTGATTTCACCTCCACCTCATCATGATATTTATTCCATTGAAGATCTTGCTCAATTGATTTATGACTTGAAGAACGCAAATCATAATGCGCGCATTTCAGTGAAATTAGTTTCTGAAGCAGGTGTTGGTACTGTTGCAAGTGGTGTCGCCAAAGCGGGCGCACAAGTTATCTTGATATCTGGTTTTGATGGTGGTACAGGTGCTGCACCTGGTTCTTCGATTCATCATGCAGGTATGCCTTGGGAATTGGGTATTTCTGAAGCACAACAAGCACTCATTGAAAATGGCTTAAGAGAAAAAGTTATCATTGAAACGGATGGTAAATTAATGAGTGGTAGAGATGTTGCGATTGCGTGTCTTTTAGGTGCAGAAGAATTTGGATTTGCGACAGGTCCACTTGTATCCATGGGCTGTATGATGATGCGTGTATGTTCTTTGGATACATGTCCATTTGGTGTTGCAACACAAAATGAAGAACTTCGTAAAAGATTTAAAGGAAAACCAGAACATGTTATGAACTTTATGAAGTTTATTGCGGAAGAACTACGTGAAATTATGGCTCAACTGGGTTTCCATACAATTGATGAAATGGTTGGTAGAAATGACTGTTTGAAAGTGAAAGATAATACGAACATTCATTTGTCTAGACTTGTACATACGGAAGTTTCTCAGGCTGAATTCAGACATCATGTAGAAGGTGAATCCTTTGATTTCCATTTAGATCAAACAATTGATGAAAAAGAATTAATTCCTTCTTTCTTACCATATATTGAAAAGAAGAAGCCATTCAAATATGCAATTCATATTTCTAGTGAAAATAGAACAACAGGAACATTATTAGGATCATTAATTACTGAAAAATGTAAGGATTCTTTAGATGAAGATACATATGTGGTTGAATGTACTGGTGGAGGAGGCCAATCCTTTGGTGCGTTTATTCCAAAAGGAATGTCACTATATTTAAAAGGTGATGCGAATGACCACGTAGGTAAAGGTTTATCAGGTGGTAAAATCGTTGTTACCCCTGATTCTAAATCAAATTATGATCCTAGCGAAAATATTATCGTTGGTAACGTTGCCTTATATGG
>CAVKTV010000080.1:0-8974 GCA_963659075.1 Lachnospiraceae bacterium
CCATTGCACACTCCATAACTGCAGACACATCACCAAAATGTAATTTCGCATTTGTATAAAGATTGATATTATTTTGTATATTCGTTTCTACAGAATCAATTGTATAAGATTCTTTTAAATAATCTTCTAACCAAGCAATACAATAAATACCTGTATCTGTTAATACACCACCACTCTCAGGATTCATCAAATATGTATCTTTGATCATATCGAGATTCATTTCATTACATAAACTAGTTTCAATGGAAAGAATCTCTCCAATTTCTTGATTCATGATTCTTTGTTTGATTTCTTTATATACAGGAATAAATCTTGTTTTCATTGCCTCCATAAAAAGTACGTGATTCTCTTTCGCACATTGTATGACTTGTTTCATCTCTTTAGAATTCATACAAGCTGGTTTTTCACATAGCACTGCTTTTTTCGCTTCTAGACATTTCATGATCCACTCATAATGATATTGATGTGGTGTTGCGATATATACTGCATCTATATTTGGATCTGTAACGATTTTATCAAATCCTGCATACGCAACACATGCATGATGTTGTTCTTTAAATGCATCTGCTTTTGTTTGAGTTCTACAACTGACAGCGTATAATTCACAATCCTCAAAATGTTCTAAACTATTCGCAAAACGATGTGCAATTCTTCCTGCACCAATGATTCCCCATTTCATTTCTCAATACCTCATCTTTAGAATCATTTTACGCTTACACCAAGAAAAAAGATATGAATTTTCATTCATATCTTAGTTATCAGAAAGTTTCTTTTCATCTTCTTCAATAGAAGCTGTTAATTTATCAATTTCACTTTCTCTTAAGTGTAGTTCTCTTTCACAATCTTCTTTCATCATTGGATTTGGAGCAATCTCAATTCTGAATTCTAGATCTTCTACTTTCTTCTTAAGATCAGCTAATTCTTTCTTTTTACGATCAACGATTGTTTGAATTCTCTTTAAAGATTCAGCTTTCTTTGCATCCCAGAATACTTCTTTTGCGGCATTGAATTCATCCCACAAAGCATCATTCTTTTCTTTACCAGAATATCCTGCAGCTCTCCATTCTTTGTCAAGTTCCTTCATACGTTCTGTATTTTCTTTGCCATATTCATTCTTAGCAGAAATTTCTTTTGCTTCAGAAATGAGCTTTTCTTTTTTCTCAATAGATTCTGCCCATTGATTAGCACGTTCTGTAAAGAAAGCATTTCTAGCAGCGTTGAATTCTTTACGGATTGCTGAGAATTGTTCCCATAATGCATCATCTACATCTTTACCAGAATTTCCAGCAGCTTTCCATTCATCAAATAAGCCACTTAGCTTTTCACCAACATTCTTCCAGTTTTTAACGTTGGAAGTTAATTGTTTTGCTTGAGCGATGATTTCTTCTTTCTTTTGTTTTGCTTCAGCGAGTCTTTCATCACGAGTCGCATTATATTCTTTTTGTTTTTCTCTTAATTCACGTTCTACTTTATTCAATGCAGAACGGAATTCGCCATCGATTTCACTACCAGCAGAACCAATCGCATAAAGTTCATCACGTAATGCACTTAATTTATTTCTTGCATCTTTAAAGTTTTCTGCGTTCTTTAATTCTTCTGCCTTCGCAACAACTGCTTCTTTTTCTGCTTTGATCTTTTTGATTTCTTCTTGTCTAGGCTCAAATTCACCTAAAGCTTTATCAAAACGAACTTGATATTCTTTTTCTACTGGTGTATCCCAAACAGTTAATTTAGACCATTCTTCTTTCAAAGCATTCATCTTTTCTTCAGCATCTTCTCCAGAATAATCTCTAGCTAATACTTCAGCGTTTCTAGCTAGATCTCTCTTCTTAAGAATTTCAGCTTCCATATCTTCTAAAGCATGGTCTTCATGGTCTGTACCATATTCTGTATTTCCACCTTCATCTTTAGAATGTGTCCATGAGAACATTCTATAATCCCCATTCACTTCAACACCATACCAACGTCCGTGTCCGTCATCTACACCTTCTTTAGGTGCACATGGATTTCCTTGTTCATCCTTTGCGCCATAAAGAATTTCAACAACTTTACCACCGAATGTTTTGTGTGGTTTTAGTTTTGTCTTTGCAAATGTGTCATTTAATTCAGGTTTGTTCATAATCATCTTTCCTCGTTGCCCTTTTACAATAATAATTATTTTACAACACTTTTTTTATGTTTGAAAACTCTAAAATATAGAAAAATGCGCATTTTTTTAACTTTCTTTTTAAAATACGCATTTTAATTTTCAATGATACCGTTTACATCTCTAATCTGTTCGTAAAGCTTTGACAGGATCCGACTTTGCTGCCTTCTTAGATGGAATCAATCCTCCAATCAAAGTTAATACAATACTCAACAAAATCAATATGATTGCTGCATTGAATGGAAGTGCAGCATTTACTTCATTTGAATTCGTTACAGAATGAATGATTGTATTTGTAGGCACCAACAATATTTCTGTAATCACAATACCAAACAAACCGGCTAAAGCACCTGTAATAAATGTTTCTGCATTAAATACATTCGAAACGTTATGTTTTGAAGCACCAATTGCTCTTAAGATACCAATTTCTTTTTGTCTTTCTAATACAGAGATATATGTAATAACACCTATCATAATAGAAGAAACAACTAATGATATCGCAACAAACGCAATCAATACATAAGAAATAACATTTACGATATTTGTTACAGAAGACATCAATGTTCCAACAAGATCTGTATATGTGATGACTTTACTTTCATCTGTTTTCTTTACTTCTTCATTGTAATCATCCAATATGTTAATGATTTCAGTTTTTGAATCAAAATCATTTGGATAGATAACGATTTCATTTGGATTATCAACATCTGCATATCCTAATGTACTCAAATTATTTTCTAGTGTAGAAGATGTACTACTCATCATAGACATAATCGTATTTTGTAACTCATCCGTATCAATATTCATTTGAAAAACATTTTGAAATACATTTGCGTCAATACTTAACGCATTTGGAATTTGTTTCACCATATCCATCATTGCTTGATTGATAGAAGCAGTAATTGCGTTCATGATAGATTCAGTTTGCGTATTGATCATACTAGAAGCTGATTGATATAAATGGTCTGTATCAATAAATACAGATACAACACTCGATAATGCTTGTTGGCCTTCACTCGTGTTTAAATAATCTGAGAATGATTTGGATAATGATTCTGTATCTAATGAACCACAATTTGCGATATATCCTGCGACTAAATTCTTTGCCACTTGATTGAGATCATCATCTGTTATCACAAGTTCTACACTTTGATACGCTTTATAAACTTCATTATAAATACGATCTTTTGCCTCTTGTGAATTTAAATACTCTGTTAAAGATTCTCTATCTTCTGATGCAATCGTAACATATAGATTTTGTAATGCATTTGTGATTGCTTCAGATACTAGTTTACTATTTGTTTCATTTTTAGAAATCGAAGATAATGATTTTACGAGCACTTCTTTTGCGGAACCAGAATTTAAGTATTCTTCAAATGATTTTGTAGGATCATTTTCTTGATTCTCTAAATATTTCTGATATGAAGTCAATAATTGTGTAAATGCTTTTTGTGCATCTTCTTGTGATATTTGTTTTAAAGATGACGTAATCAATTGATTGATTGATGTATCTGATAAAGATACATGATTCATTAAAGTAGAAGTATTTAAGTACTTTGAAAAATCCACATTGATTTTTGATGTATCCATCTTAAACGCATTAGATAATGCTGATTCATCAATCGTAAAGAAATTACTTGTATCAAAAGAGGAAGTTTCATCTTCACCAAACGCTTTACCGGTGAATATGTTCTTATCTTCGTTATTTAATTGTTCTTTCACAATCTCCGATTGTTTTGCATATTGAATGACATGTTCTACTAGATCACTAGAATAACTAATTCCTGCCGTCAACATTGCCGCATTACTATCTTCTTTTGGTTGAACGACACCTACGATTTTAATATCTTCTCCATTTTCAACTAAGTTCTTCATATAAGAACTATCATTTTCTTTGGAAGAATATACGCCTAATGATTCATCATATTGATATGTATCACAAGCATTGATCAGTTTTAATGTGATGCCAATAAAATCATCATACGAATAGTCTTTTGTTGTTGTTTCCACATTTGAATTTTCAGAATTTTGAAAACTTTCTATGATTTTTTGTAATTCAGAATAATCTTTTAATCCTAATGAATACAAAGTCATATCTGTTACAGAACCATCACTTGATAATACAACGATTGCTTCATTATAAGCTTGTGGCCATCTTCCACTCTTTACTTCATAGCTATCTTTATATAAAGATTCATTCTGAGGCAATGCATTAAAGTTATTCATAGAAAAAGAAGATGTATACGCAGAAGAAGTTGGCGCAATTCCAGAACTAGATAATAATGTATTTGGATTTACTTGTTTTACACCATTACTTGTATCAGATAGATAGATTTGTGGTTCAACATCATATTCATATTCAATAGATCTCGCGTAATCTTCAATATTACTTTCATCAGATTCAATATATTTTTTGAGTGACGCCAAATCATTTTGTGTCACACCACCAAACATATTGGATACAACATCTCTTTCTTTTACTTCCACATTAGAATCGTTGTTTTCTTCAGCCATCGTTGGCATCATACTTGTTAGAGAGAATGTTGATTTTGTAATTTCTAATGGATATTCTGATAGCGTTTCTTGTTCTGTATTTTGAATATACGTATTTACACCATTCGACAAAGATAAAATAAGCGCAATTCCAATAATTCCAATTGAACCCGCAAAAGAGACCAAAGTTGTTCTTGCCTTTTTCGTTAATAGATTGTTTAAAGATAACGATAACGCTGTCAAAAAAGACATAGAAGACTTTCCAAGATTCTTATGTACTGGCTCCACTTCTGTAGTCTCAATCTGTAGTGGATTTGTATCAGAAATAATATGGCCATCTTTTACACGAACGATACGATTGGCATATTGTTCCGCTAATTCAGGATTGTGCGTTACCATAACGACCAAACGATCTTTTGCGACTTCTTTTAAAAGATCCATTACTTGGATTGATGTTTCAGAATCCAATGCACCTGTTGGCTCATCTGCCAATAAAATATCTGGATCATTTACTAAAGCTCTCGCCAAGGCAACTCTTTGCATCTGACCACCTGACATTTGATTTGGTTTCTTATGAATTTGTTCTCCTAGTCCAACCTTTTCTAATGCTTCTATTGCTCGTTGTTTTCTTTCACTGCCTGAAATACCAGAAATTGTTAAAGCGAGTTCTACATTGGCTAAAACCGTTTGATGTGGAATCAAGTTATATGATTGAAATACAAATCCAATCGTATGATTACGATAAGAATCCCAATCACGATCTTTATATTTTTTCGTTGATATTCCATTGATAATTAAGTCTCCACTATCATACCGATCTAAACCACCAATGATATTTAACAATGTTGTCTTGCCAGAACCACTTGGTCCTAATATCGCAACAAATTCATTGTCTCTTAAATTCAAAGAAACATGATCCAAAGCTCTTTGAATCAAATTACCTGTTTTATACTCTTTTGATATATCTTTAATTTGTAACATGTACTTATCTTACCTTTATTTTGAAAAAAATCTAACTTTTTTAATAGACAATCACAACCAAATGACAATGGCATTTTATTTCGGAATGTAAGTGCTACAATATTCCGAAAAGGAGAAAGATATGAATCAAGATATTAAAGTATTTGTTGCGGATGTAGATGGTACATTACGCTCTAGAAAACGTACGATTCCTGGTCCTCTTACACTAAGTGCATTTGAAGAAATGCATAAACAAGGTTACATATTAGGTTTAGCGAGTGGTAGACCACTTTGGCAAAGTTTAAAAGATCACTATAAAGAATGGAAATTATCTTTCCAATTTGATTTTTTGATTGGATTAAATGGTGGTGAAATTTGGACAAAAGAAGATAATCAAACAAACACATATTCTCCTTTAACTTGTGAACAATTAAAAGAAATTGTTACAACATTCTCTAAGATACAAGGTACAAATCCATTTATTTATAGAAATAATGGAGAATTATCAAGATATATCGATGATGAAATCATACAAAGTGGATTACGTCATTCTTGTAGAGTAGATGCTTGTAGTAGTGATGCCGATTTATATGCAGAAGAAACTGGAAAGATCTTATATCGTTGTGAAAATGAAGATATCGCAATTCAATTAGAACATTTAGGTAAAGAAAAGTTCTCACCAGAAATTGCTTGTTTTAGAACAAGTCCTATTCTAGTAGAGCTTCAAAATGCATCTATCTCAAAAGGTAGTGGAATCATTACTTATTGTAAAACACATGGAATTGATCTAAAAAATGTCATTGCCTTTGGAGATGCAGAAAATGATATTCAAATGTTAAAAGCAGTTGGTCATTCCGTTGCGTTAATAGATGGCATGGAAACAGCCAAATCAATCGCTACAGATATCACAAAATATGAAGCAGATGATGATGGTGTAGGTCATTATTTGTGGGACAATGTCATCCAAAAATAAGGATAAGAAAAGACATACATGTATGATTACGTATGTCTTTTTTTCTTCTTTACAATAAATCAGCTAGATCGTAAATCAATTGTTCTGTCTTTTCCCAACCTAAACATGGATCAGTAATAGACTTACCATAAACTGTTTCTTCAGGTTTTTGATTTCCATCAACTAAATAGCTTTCAATCATTAATCCTTTTACTAATTTACGAATATCATTAGAACAGCTCATAGAATGTACGACATCCTTTGAAATACGAATTTGTTCTTCAAATTTCTTACCAGAGTTATTATGATTACAATCCACAATCACTGCAGGATTTTCTAAAGCAAATTGATGATATAAAGAACGTACTTCCATCAAATCTTCATAATGATAGTTTGAATGAGAATGATTGAAACGATCTACGTAACCTCTCATAATGACATGAGACAATGGATTTCCTGTTGTTTCAACTTCCCATCCACGATATACGAACTTTTGTTTCACTTGAGAAGCAGCGATAGAATTCATCATAACACTCAAATCACCACCTGTTGGATTCTTCATACCACATGGAATATCAATTCCACTAGCGACGATACGATGTAATTGATCTTCTACACTTCTAGCTCCTACTGCTACATACGCTAAGACATCATTCAAATATGCATAATTGTCTGGATATAACATTTCATCTGCACATGTAAAACCAGTTTCTTTGATGACATCTGCGTGTAATTGACGAATCGCAATGATTCCCTTCAACATATCTTCGCTCTTATGCGGATCTGGTTGATGGAACATTCCTTTATACCCTGTTCCTTTTGTACGTGGCTTATTTGTATAAACACGTGGAATCATATAAATCTTATCTTTGACTTTTTCTTGTACCTTTGCGAGTCTATGCATGTATTCTAATACCGCATCTTCTCGATCAGCAGAACATGGTCCAATAATCAATAAGAAACGATCATCTTCTCCAGTAAAGATCTTAGCGATTTCTTCATCTCTTCTTTTTTTGATATCTATAATTTCTTTAGATAATGGAAATTCTTCTTTTAATTCTGTTGGTTTTGGTAATTTTCTAATATATTTCATGTTTTTATTCATAATCAATCTCCTACTGTAATACTTTTAATCATTGTTTTTAGATGATTCAGTGATGATTTCTGACTTGATTCATAATCCAAATAAACAGTTTGATTACCTTCTAGTTTCAAATAGATATGATAAGGGTTTTCACTTGTTTGATAACCTGATACTTTCCAATCGCCAATTGTTTCTTCAATCGTTGTATCAGATTCTTCAAAAGGTTCCATTTGAATCAATAAAGTTCCTTGATCATCTTGTAGAATGATATTATCAGAAGCTTTATCATACTTCACTAAGCTCCAATCATCATTGTATTCAACTTTTAAGTTTAACGTTGTGACGGTTTCTTTCTTTTGTGTAGATTGATACATTCCTTTGATAAATCCACCAATAAAGAGTATAACGATCACAACGAGCATAAATCGTTTTGAGTTTTGATTTCCGTAATGCATATATTCACCTATAAAAAACATGTCCATTTTATCACAAATGATAGTATTGCTTAAACAAAACAGAAAAAAATAGCACATTTCGTGCTATTTTCATCATTTTTTGTAATTAAATTTGAACACTGCACATCCATATGCAGGTAATGGATAAGAAACATGATATGGTTTACCATCACACTCACCCTTTTTAGCTGTATATGACTTTTTCTCTTCTACAAGTCCATTTTCATCTAATACAAGAGAATATGTACCACTATTAGGAACACCAACCATATAATCATTTCTTTCAACTGGTGTAAAGTTAATAACAAATAATAATGCATTCTTTCCACTCTTATCTTTTCTAACAAAAGAGAAAATACTTCTTTCATTATCATCCGCATTGACCCATTCAAATCCTTCCCAAGAATCATCTAAAGCATACATTGCTGGATATTTCTTATAAAGATGTAATAGATCTTTTACATAGTTCTGTAGATTCTTGTTATTTGGATTGTCACATTCCCACCAATCTAGTTGAACCTTTTCATTCCACTCATGAGATTGTCCAAAATCTTGTCCCATGAATAATAGTTTCTTACCAGCATGACCAAACATGAATAAATATCCTGCTTTTAGATTCGCAAATTTATCATTTTCATATCCTGGCATTTTATTAATCATAGAACATTTCAAATGAACAACTTCATCATGACTTAAGACAAGAATGAATTTTTCACTTGTAGCGTATGACATACCAAATGTCATTTTATTATGATTGTCTTTTCTGAAATATGGATCTAATTTCATGTAATCCAAGAAATCATGCATCCATCCCATATTCCATTTATAAGTAAAACCTAATCCATCATTTTCAGGTGCTTCTGTAATCTTAGGCCAAGCTGTAG
>CAVKTV010000081.1:0-8881 GCA_963659075.1 Lachnospiraceae bacterium
AAAAAGTCAAAATTTACCGATATTTACGATAAATTTCAACTTTTTAACTCTTCTTGAATTTTTAGTTACACATTTTCTTCAAAGTTAAGGATACAAATACTATTTTTCAGTATTTTCTTTCTTTTCAACCTGAATAGAAATCGTGTTAGAAATGCGCACTAATTCTACCCCAGCGGCTTTTAACATACGTTTTGAAGCGATGTTTGTGTCAACACCATTGTATTTATCAGATTCATAAACAATCTTTTTGATTCCAGATTGAATGATAGCTTTCGCACATTCATTACAAGGAAATAAAGATACATAGATCGTACATCCTCTTACACTTCTTTGAGAATTTAAAATCGCATTCAATTCCGCATGTACAACAAAGGCATACTTAGAATCTAAAACGCCACCATCTCTCCCCCAAGGAAATTCTTCATCACTAACACCTGTTGGAAATCCATTATACCCAACTGAAACAACACGATGATTTTCATCAACGATTGCAGCACCTACTTGTGTATTTGGATCTTTAGAACGTAATGCAGATAGATGTGCTAACCCCATAAAATATTCATCCCAAGTTAAGATATTAGTATTTTTCATTACCCTTCCTCTTTTCTTAAAAGTTCCAATAGATTTTCAAAGTATTCTGGTAATGGTGCGACAAATGACATCACCTCATGTGTTCGAGGATGTTTTAATGTTAATTTATATGCATGTAAGCATTGTCCCTGCGTATCCATTAATTTACATTTTCTTCCATATTTTTCATCACCTGTTACTGGATGATTGATATATTTCATATGTACACGAATTTGATGTGTTCTTCCTGTTTCTAATGAACATTCAATCAACGTGTGATGCTGAAATCTTTCTTTTACAACAAAATGCGTTCTAGCATCCTTTGAATTAGTAGGTGTAACGGTCATCTTTTGACGATCTCTACGATCTCTTCCAATCGGAGCGTCAATCACACCAGCTTCATTGGCAATGCTTCCATCAACCAAAGCAATATATTCTCTATGACAAGTCTTATTCTCTAATTGTTTGGCAATTGCGTTATGTGCTAAATCATTTTTACAAGCAACGATACAACCAGTCGTATCTTTATCAATTCGGTGCACAATACCAGGTCGAATCATTCCATTGATACCCGAAAGATCTTTACAATGATACAATAATGCATTAACTAATGTTCCACTATAATTTCCAGGTGCTGGATGAACAACCATTCCTTTTGGTTTATTGATAACAATAATATCTTCATCTTCATACAAAATATCTAAAGGAATATTTTCAGGCTCAACATTTAATGTTTCATCTTCTGGAACATCACATGTTATCTGATCCCCTTCAACGACTTTATAAGATGATTTTTCAACTTTTCCATTCACAAAAATCATTTTATCTTTCGCTAGATCTTGTACTCTAGTTCTAGATAAATCACTATTTTCACTCAGATATTTATCTAAGCGGCTTCCACTTTCTTCTACGATCCACTCTTTATAACTCATTTTTCACCTTTATCTTCTATAAATGAAGCAATAATCAATAGAATAACTCCTATTGTCAACGCACTATCCGCAACATTAAATATTGGAAAATCATATCCAAAAATAATAAAATCCAAGAAATCTCTAACATATCCCAAAAACAAACGATCAAACAAATTACCAGCAGCTCCACCTATCATTAAAGCTAAAGCTACCTTTGTAAATCGATCTACATTTTTCGCAACGACATAATAAATCATTACACCTATCGCAATCGCTGAAACAATAGATAGAAATGCTTGTTTTCCTGATAATAATGACCAAGCCATTCCTGTATTTTCAGCATATGTTAAAGAGAAAAAACCTTTAATAATTTCAACATTTTGTAACGCAATATGATTTTGAATTACATATTTCGTAATCAAATCAACGATAAATACAACACAACTAATAATAACAACGATCATATCTTCCTCTATTTCTTATTTACAAATACTTTGAATTGTTCCAATTCAAATGGCTCAAACTGATTCAGAAGTTTATTGTATGCTTGATCAAAATGTTCACTTGTATAATCTTGATTGATTCTTAACTTCAATGCATCTTTTAACTGTTTAGATTGCCCATTCATAAATGGAATCAACCTATCCGCAATCACTTGATTTTCTTTGTTTAAAATAACGATTTCAAACGAATATTCATCTTTATCATGCAAAGAATCTAACAATTCTCCTTCTGCATCCTTCATACAAAAAGGAATATCACTTGTTTCTAAACAATCATAGATTTCTAATAAGAATGCATCAACAATTCCTTTTTGAATAAAAGAAATCGTTACATTGTTCTTTTCAATATTTTGAATTTCTTCTTTATCCCAGAAACTATCTTTCATAAAAAATAACCAATGATGATTTGTATAATCTAACCAGATTCCATCTTCACATTGAATTTCTAATTTTTGACCTTTTTTATAAATACTCATATCTTTCTCCAACAGTGGAAATTATACTAAAAAAACGAATAGAATACAAAAAAAGGCATATGCCTTTTAATGTTGATATTGTTTTAATGCTTGCGCGATTTGATCTGGGCAAGATGTATTTTTGAATCCACATTGAATTCCATCTAAACAATCAATTACTTCTTGTATTTTTCTACCTTTTAAAAGAGCTCCAATTCCTTTTAGATTTCCATTACATCCACCTTCAACAACTAAAGATTGAATTGTATCTCCTTCAATTTCAAAAGTCATCTTACGACTACAAACACCTTTTGGTGTGAATACATATGTTTCCATAACACTTCTCTCTTTCTTGCATAAAATGGTAGCACAAAACTGTACAATTTTATTAAAAAATGCTATTTTCTTTATCATGATTACATTAAGACAAGAAACATTAGAAGCATTTCCATACGAGAATTATACAGAAATACAAAAAGAAGTCATTCCACATGCATGTGCTTCAAAAGATATTTATGCTTTAGCACCTACCGGTAGTGGTAAAACATATGCTTATTTATTACCAATACTAGAAAAAATTGAAATACAAGGAAAAGGAAAACATTTTCCAAGATGTTTGATATTAGCTCCAACAAGAGAGTTATGCATCCAAATCACGCATGTCATTCGAAATCTTCTAAAGAAAAGAGAAGGCATTCGAACTTCTTTATTAACTGGCGGTTATGACATCCAAAAACAAATCAAATCTTTTAAAAATGGCGCAGATATTGTTGTAGGAACCCCATCTAGAGTAAATGATCATCTTCGTAGGCATACTTTTAAAACAAAACTTTGTGACATGCTTGTTATAGATGAAGCAGATATGATGTTATCAATGGGATTTGAAGAAGATGTTTTATCTTGTATCTCTTATTTCAAAGAACATCAAACAATGATGTTTTCCGCTACTGAAACAAAACAAACAAAACAACTAGCACAATCTATATTAAAAGACCCTTATATTTGTAAAATACAAAAAGATGAATCTAAGAAACAAAATATTATAGTTCATGTTTTAAAAACAAAAGAGAAGCAAAAAATAGATGAATTAGAAAGTTTAATAAAGAAACAAACAAATCCAACTATTTTATTCTGCAACAAAAGAAAAACATGTGATTTTATAACAGAACTTCTCCAAAAAAGAAATTATCAAATAGATACGATTCATTCTGAAATGAATTATTCAAAAAGAAAAAAGATCATGGAACAATTCCATAATCATAAAATCAATATATTGTGTGCTACAGATGTTGCATCAAGAGGTATTGATATTCCAAGTGTAAATACTGTCATTCTGTATGATATGAGTGATACCCAAGAACAACTCATTCATCGTATTGGAAGATGTTCAAGAGATGGTTCTCCTTCTCACGCATATATCTTTTTAACAAGCAAAGATAAAGTGTATGACTTTAAACAATTGTTCGAAAAAGTAGTTTATGATTAAAGGTATCTCAATTTGAGATACCTTTATTGTTGTACTTTTTGTAATTCAAACCAAAATGTTGAACCTTGATTCTTCTTAGAATTTACACCATATTTTGCTTGATGAAGATCCAATACTTGTTTTGCGATATTTAAACCGATACCAGAACCATTCGCTACACGAACATGTTCTTTATCCACTTTATAATAGCGATCCCAAATATTAGGTAGATCTGCTTCTTCAATACCTTCCCCAAAGTCCTGCACTTCGATTTTAACCGTATCTTTGCTATCAATTTCACGTACGATAATATGTTTTGCTTCACCGCCATAATTAACCGCATTATTCATGAAGTTATTAAATACTTGTTCAATACGTTTTGAATCTGCATCTACGTAAATAGAATCACATAATTCTTTATCAATTTGATATCCTTCTTGTAAGATATAGACTTCATATTTTTGAAGCTGTGTTTTTAACAATTGTGTAATATCAAATACTTCTTTATTTAAAGTAATTCTTCCATCTTGTAAACGAGACATATCTAATAAATCATTCACCAAAGAATTTAAACGTTTTGATTCATCCACAATGACTTGTATATTTTCATCTGTTTTTTCTTCCGGTAAATCAATCATCATTTCGCCATATCCACTGATCATAGTTAATGGTGTTCTTAAGTCATGAGAAACATTTGAAATGAGATCTCGTTTTGCCTTATCAGCCTTTTGAATATCAGATGCTGCTTGTACAAGTGTTGTATTTAAATCCGCTGCTTCTTTATATCGATTTGTCTTAGGATCTAACTTATATGTTCCTTTAGGAAGTTCTTTCGCATTTTGCGTGATACCAATGATAGGTTTAGCGATTCGTTTATACATGATCCACGTCAATATCGCAACAGATAAAATCATAAATAAACCAATATAACGCATTTGTGAAGCTAGTGTTTCAGTTGTTGTGTTGACCGGAGTAATATTACCTGAAACCATAATGATAGAATTTGGATTTGTGCTAACGACTTTTGTGTATACGATTGTATCAAAGTATGTACCATTAGATTCATCCATTCCAAAATCACTAGATTTACTTGTAACTCTAGCTAAATAAGTATGATTTTCATTTGCGATTGCTTGAGAAATAAACTTTGCGCGTTGCGAATTCGTAATAGAAGAAATCATACAACCTTTATTACCAATACCAGATTGTGTCCCATCTGATGAATTTGCTTGATAGACCATGATACAAGTATCAGATTGTGATTGTATGAAATCAACGAAATCATCTAAATGATCGCTTTCAATAGATTTTTCTACATATTCACCTACACTTTGTATACTTTTAATTTTATTTGCTTCATACATTGGTTCTAACAAAACAAATTGAAATAAGAATACAACAGCACTCGTCAACACAGAAAATATAATCAAATATTTTCCTATCTCCCATTTCAAACTAATCAGCTTTTTCAAAACGATAACCTACGCCTCTCAATGTAACGATATATTTCGCATAATCACCTAGATTACGTCTTAACAGTTTAATATGTGTATCTAAAGTACGATCATCACCAAAGAAATCATATCCCCAAACATTGCTTAATAATTGTTCTCTTGTTAAGGCGATTCCTTGATTCTTCGCTAAATAAGTCAATAATTCATATTCTTTAGGAGATAGTTGTATTCTTTCCCCTTTGATTGTTACAGTACGAGCTGAATAATCAATCATTAAATCCTCAACAATAAATTTTTCTGAATTTGTTTCAGAGGATTTTGTTCTTTTTAAGATTGCTTGAATACGCATCATTAATTCTTTCGTTGAAAAAGGTTTCACAACATAATCATCTACACCTAAATCAAATCCATGAATCTTATCATATTCTTCCCCTAATGCACTTAACATAATAAATGGCATATTAGGTTGTGTCTTTTTAATTTCTTTGACCGCAGAAAAACCATCAAGTTCTGGCATCATAATATCCATAATAACTAGATCATATGTATTTTTTTCACATTTTTCTACTGCTTCCATACCATTACAAGCTTCTTCTGTTTCAAACCCTTCATGTGCTGCATATTTCGCAATTAAAGAACGAATCTTTGCTTCATCATCTGTAATCAATATTCTTGTCATACTCTTTTCCTCTACAAAAAAATATTAAAAAATGACTGTGAATCTTATGTGAACGTTTATCGAGTAATACCTGAATTAGATAAAATATAATCTACAGCTCCTTTAATTTCATCTACTTCAAGATCTTCCATTGTTCCTTCATCTGCACTAGATGAAATAGATTGTCTCATTGGAATTTTCGCTAATACAGGTAAGTTATATTTACTTGCTACCTCTTGGATATGACTCTTACCAAAAATTTCAATTTTTTCATTACAATTAGGGCATTCAACATAGCTCATATTTTCAACCAAGCCTAAAACGTTGATATTCATTTGATTTGCCATATTGATTGCTTTTTCAACGACCATTGATACAAGTTCTTGTGGACTTGTTACAACAACGATTCCATCTAATGGAAATGATTGAAATGCTGTTAAAGGTACATCACTTGTTCCTGGAGGCATATCAACAAACATATAATCAACATCTTCCCATACAACATCTGTATAGAATTGTTTCAAGATATTTGCGACCATTGGTCCTCTCCAAATAACTGGCGTTTCATCTGTATCTAAAATCATATTCGTAGAAATAACTTGAATGCCATTCTTTGTGATATATGGATAAATTAATTTACCATCTCCCATTGCCTTATCATGAATTCCAAAAGCTTTTGTTTGAGAAGGTCCTGTAATATCACCATCTAATACCGCAACGCGATATCCTCTTCTTGCGGTTTCGCTAGCTAACATGCTTGTAACAAATGATTTACCAACGCCACCTTTTCCACTAACAACTCCAATAATTTTCTTTACAGAAGATTTTTCATTTAATTCGATTTTAAAACTATTCTTTTTTTCAGGCATATGAAAACCGTAATCTTCTGGTGTTTTTCCTTTACTATTTCTTTCACTCATAAAATACACTCCTTGTTTCTTATTTTAACACATGCAATGAAAGAATTTTACACATGTGCTTCAAATAATATGATGAATATTATAAATATAACATTTCAATCATACGAAATATGATAAAATATTTTGCGTATGTGTTGGAGGAAAAATTAATATGTCAGGATATGTTGTTGTTGGTGCACAATGGGGCGATGAAGGTAAAGGTAAAGTAGTCGATCTATTAGGAAAACATGTTGATATGGTCGTACGTTATCAAGGTGGTAACAATGCAGGCCATACAGTTGTAGTTAACGGTAAGAAAACAGTACTTCATTTATTACCTTCTGGAATTTTAAACAAAGATGCTCTTTGTGTGATTGGGCCTGGTGTTGTATTAAACCCTTTTGTTTTATTTGAAGAAGTAAAACAATTAGAAGAACAAGGATTAACTTGTGATCATTTAAGAATTTCAGATCGTACACAATTATTAATGCCATATCATGTGCGTTTAGATGAATTGATTGAAGCACGTGGTGGTAAATACAAAGTTGGTACAACAAAGAATGGTATTGGACCTTGTTACTCTGATAAATATTCAAGAATTGGTATTCGTGTTTGTGACTTACAAGATTGGGATGTATTCCAAGAAAAATTAAAGATTACATTAGAAATCAAGAATGCTGAAATTGAAAAAGTGTATGGTGGTGAACCATTTGACTATGATGAAATGGTCGCACAATTTAAAGAGTTAAGAGAAAAGTTATTACCAATGATTTGCGATTCTGTTTCATTAGTGAATGAAGCTTTAGAACAAGATAAAGTTGTTCTATTTGAAGGTGCACAAGCTAATATGTTGGATATCAACTATGGTACATATCCTTTCGTTACTTCTTCCTCTCCTACTTCAGCCGGTGTATTAGAAGGTGCTGGCGTTCCTCCTCAATCATTAACACGTATCATTGGCATCGTAAAGGCATATTCTACTCGTGTTGGTGAAGGTCCATTCATCACTGAATTATTAGATGAACAAGGCGAAGCCCTAAGACAAAAAGGATTTGAATTTGGCGCTACAACTGGTAGACCAAGAAGATGTGGTTGGTTAGATCTTCCTGTAGTCAAACAAGCTGTTAGAATCAATGGACTTACAGATATTGCCATTACAAAGATCGATATTCTTTCTGGCTATGATAAGATTCCAGTTTGTGTTGGATATGAAATGAATGGTAAACAGATCGATTATGTTCCTGCATCTTTAAAAGCTTATGGTGAATGTAAGCCTATTTGGAAAGTATTCGATGGTTGGAAAGAAGATATTTCTACAGTTAGAAGCTATGAAGAACTACCTGAAAATTGTAGAAAATATGTTGAATTCATTGAAAAATATACTGGAACATCTGTTTCTCTTGTATCTGTTTCTCCTGAACGAGAAGGAAATATCATTCGTAAAGCTTTAATCTAATGGAAGAAAAAAAGAAGACAGAACCAAAAGAAGAAACTGTTTCAAACAAACAACATTTCTTAACAAGAGAAGATGATGAAATGTTTAAACAGGATTCTTATGAATTACAATTTTATACAAATGAAGATGATAGAGATGAATAATCTCTATCATTTTTCATAACAAAAAAAAGAAACTCATTTGAGTTTCTACTTCTTGATACCTAAGCCAATAACTTCATCCTTATTCAAAGGATTCTTCTTTAGATATTTTTCAATATCTGCATAAGAATTGATTACATTATATGTAACAGATTTCCAATCACGATCATGTCCATGTGCAAACAAGAAATCCTCAATGCCTGTCTCCATAGATGTTTCAGGAACCAATGTTACTCTTGGATCATTATCATCTAACCAGTTCCATCCTTCCATGACACTCATCTTTTCAGGAATTGGTAAATGATACATAACAGACATGTAATCATGTCCTGCTTTGTTATAGAACCAAGTATTTCCAATAAATAAT
>CAVKTV010000082.1:0-8795 GCA_963659075.1 Lachnospiraceae bacterium
GTGGATATCCACTTCTTTTCATCATGCTTGCTACTACTAATTCTTTTCACACTTCTACTCTACTTTCTAAAATTCCACATTATTATAACAAACAAATATATGTTGCCTACTTCTTTTTTCGATTCTTATCTACTACATTTCTAACTTCATTCATTTGTTTCTTATCAAAAAACAATTTAACAGGTCTATGTCTACCTTGTAGAGATAAGCAACCCTCCGCATAATTCAAAGTTACCTCTTTCGCCTCATTCCAAGTCGTTAGAACACCTGTCATGATTACACCTTCTTCGCTCACTCCACTTTTCACAAAATAGAACAATGTTCCAATCACAAGTAACGCAATTGTTTGAATCCATTTTGTAATACCAGAATATTGAAAATAGCTCATGATAGCCACAAAATAAAACATCATTGAAAAAATGAGCTTACTACCACTTTTCGCTTCTACAATTACCTTTCTAGAAGTTTTTACCCAAAACACTAAAAGAACAACAATTACTAAATCTATAACACTAAAAATAATATTTCCAATATCCATTTGATTCTCCTATACGCAAAGATTATACTCCAAAAAAAGATGTAGCTCTACATCTAGCTACACCTCTTCATAATTAGTTGATTTTACTTGCGTCGTAAGTAACAGTTTTACCATCTGATGTTGTTTGAATCACTGCAGTGACATCCATTCCATTTTCTTTTAGAATCTTTGTCATAGCTTCTACTTCAATAGAACCTGTTGCCTTTACAAAGAACTCAGCTCCACGTTCTTCATTCTGGTATACACCTAGTGCTTCTACATTGGCATCATTTTCAGAAAATAACGCTGCTGTTTTAGATAGAAGTCCTGGTTTATTTTCCATCTTAATAACGAACTTTGTACCTTGTTGTTTTAAACCTAATAAATCTACAAATGTTTTGAAAATATCTTTTTCTGTGATAATTCCAATAACTTTATTTGTTTCATCTACAACAGGAAGTACATTAATGCTACCTTCTAACATTACTTGTGCAGCAACTTCTACAAACTGATCTTCAGTAATTGTCTTAACATCTTTGATCATGATTTCTTCTACTGTTGTTCTAGACAATAAATAATTCAATTCAAAGATAGACAATGATGTTGTATTCTGACCAGAAGCTTCTGTAACAACACCTTCTGTAACCAATCCTTTTAAAACACCATTTGCGTCTACAACAGGAACTCTATGAAAGTGTCCTTTCTGCATCAATTCCAATACTTTTGATACAGATGTATCTGGAGTTACTGTAATTGGGTTTTTCGTCATGTGATCTTTAACGTACATAAATTATCCTCCAAGGTAAGCTTTTCTTACCTGTTCACTAGCAGCTAGTTCTGCGCCAGTTCCTTCTAATATTATTTTACCAGTTTCTAGAACATATGCACGATTCGCAATACCTAAAGCCATCTTCGCATTTTGTTCTACTAATAATACAGTAGTACCATTTTTATTGATATCAACAATGATTCTAAAGATTTCTTTAACAAGTAATGGTGATAAACCCATAGATGGTTCATCCAATAAAAGAATCTTTGGTCTAGACATCAAAGCTCTTGCCATTGCGAGCATCTGTTGTTCACCACCAGACAACGTACCCGCAAGTTGCTTTTCACGTTCTTTTAAACGAGGAAATAAATCAAATACATACTCTAAATCTTTTTCGATTTCATCTTTATCTTTTCTAAAATAAGCACCTAATAATAGATTCTCTCGAACAGTTTGTTCCGCAAAAACACGTCTTCCTTCTGGAACTTGTGCCAATCCATCTGTAACAATTTTGTGTGCAGGTGTTTTGATCAAATCTTTATCATCCAATGTAATAGAACCAGAAGCAGGTTTTAATAAACCACTGATTGCGTGCATTGTTGTTGTTTTACCAGCACCATTTGATCCAATCAGTGTAACGATTTCTCCATCATTTACATGAAAGGAAATTCCTTTGATGGCTTCGATCATGCCATACTTCACAACTAAATTTTCTATTTTTAGCATTCTCTAAGCCCTCACTCTCCAATATACGCCTTTACAACATCTTCGTTTGCTTGAATTTCAGCAGGTAAACCTTGTGCTAAAACTTGTCCAAAGTTTAATACTGTAATTCTTTCACAAATACCCATTACTAATTTCATATCATGTTCAATTAATAGAATTGAGATATCAAAATGATCACGAATCTTACGAATCATTGCCATCAAATCTTCTGTTTCTTGTGGATTCATACCAGCAGCAGGTTCATCAAGTAATAATAGCTTTGGATTGGTTGCTAGGGCACGCGCAATTTCAAGACGACGTTGCGCACCATAAGGTAAGTTTCCTGCAGTCAAATCCGCAAAAGAATCTAATTCAAAGATCTTTAATAATTCCATTGCCTTTTCCGAGGACTCTTTTTCAACTTTATAATACTTTGGTAATCTTAAAATTGTTGTTAATAATCCATACTTCATAGAATTATGCATACCTGTTTTAACATTGTCCAATACTGTCATATTTGTAAATAAACGAATATTCTGGAATGTACGGGCAACACCTTCCATGTTTGCTTGAACAGGATTTAATTTTGCCATATCTTTACCAGCTAAAGAAATTGTACCTCTAGTAGGTTGATACACTTTTGTAAGCATATTAAATACTGTTGTTTTACCAGCACCATTTGGTCCAATCAAGCCATAAATTTCCCCTTTGTAAATATCAAGATCCAAATCATTAACAGCTGTCAATCCACCAAAATCAATGCCAAGATTTCTAACTTCAAGAACTTTTTCACGTGTTTCACTCATGTGCTTCAGCTCCTTCCTTTTTCTTTAATTTCGCAAAGAAAACTTTAACTTTTTCATTGTTTGTTAATATCATCATTACAATTAATACGATTGCATAAACAAGCATACGATAAGATGATAAGAATCTTAACATTTCAGGTAACATAACAAGTACTGTTGTTGCGATAATCGTACCAGTCATATTTCCAAGACCACCTAAAACAACATATACAAGAATCAAAATTGATGTATTAAAATCAAACTTTGTAGCCGCAACAGAAGCATAATTCATCATATACAAAGCACCTGCAGCACCACCTAAAGCACTACTCAAAACAAACGCCAATGTTTTTGTGTGTGATACATGAATACCAACAGTCTCTGCCGCAATCTTATTATCACGACATGCTTGAATCGCACGGCCTTCTCTTGAATAGATAACGTTGTAAACAACAACTAAAGATAAAATAATTAAAACAGCACCTGCAGTAAATGTAGAAATTGCGGAGTTACCTGTTACACCCATTGGACCAGAAATAACAACCTTGCCACCTTCTTGAAGTTGCATCGTATTATTAATAAAAGAGAAATGAATTCCAGCAGAATCAACACCAACATATAAGTTGTTGATCAAGGACATGATAATTTGTCCAAAAGCTAGTGTAACAATTGCGAGATAGTCCCCTTCAAGTTTCAATACTGGAATAGAAATCAACCATCCAACAAGTCCCGCAAATATCGTACCGACTACGATACACAAAATAAGGCGAAGGATTTCATTAGGTACAGCATTTAATAGACACGCATTAACAACCGCAGCACTAAAGCCACCAAGTGCCATAAATCCAGCTTGTCCTAAATTCAATTCACCAGAGATACCAACATTCAAATTCAAACCAATTGCCGCAACAATATAACAACAAACTGGAACAAGTAATGAAGAAATCATTCTAGGAATGCTACCACCAGACTGTAGAACAGTCATGATGATATAAGCTAGTAAAACGAGTGCAAAAGAAGTTGTACGTCCACGTGTTTTTGGACCGAAAAGTGATTTTACTAATTTCATAACTTCCACCTCACACTTTTACATTTACTTTCTTACCTAATAAACCAGTAGGTTTAACAAGTAAGATAACGATCAATACCATAAATACAATTGCATCTGACAATTGAGTAGAAATATAAGCTCTTGTCATATTCTCAATGACACCTAACAATAATCCACCTAAGAATGCACCAGGAATTGAACCAATTCCACCAAATACAGCGGCTGTAAAAGCTTTGATACCAGGCATAGAACCTAAAGTAGGATATACTGATGGATATGTAGCACACAATAAGATTGCGGCAATTGCAGCTAAGCCTGAACCAATCGCAAATGTAATCGAAATAATCTTATTAACGTTGATACCCATTAGAGCAGCAGCACCTTTATCTTCACTACACGCACGCATCGCACGTCCTGTCTTTGTATTGTTAATGAATAATGTCAAAACAATCATGATAACAACACAACTTAAAATCGTGATCAATGTTAAATAAGGAACACTAAGTTCACCAAGCGTTAAGGATCCCGATAAAATTGTAGGGAAAATCTTTGTATCTGTTCCCCAAAGCAGCATCGCAGCATTCTGTAAGAAATAAGATACACCAATCGCTGTAATCAATACAGATAGAGAAGATGCTTCTCTGAGTGGTTTATAAGCTAGTCTTTCCACCACAACACCTAACACTGTGCAGACAATTATCGATAAAATAACTGCCAAGAATACTGGAAGCCCCGCTCTCATTGCCAAATACGCAACAAAGGCGCCAACCATGATGACATCTCCATGCGCAAAGTTCAGCATTTTCGCAATACCATAGACCATGGAATAACCTAACGCAATAATCGCATATACGCTTCCTAGTCCAAGCCCACCTATCAAATAAGATAAAAAAGCCATAGCTTATCCTCCTTTTATAAATAAGAAAGAAGGCTGTCATTGACAATGCAATCAACAGCCCTCATACATCCTAAATCTTATTCAGCACTTACGTAAGTACCGTCTTGAATTACAATAGCCTTAGGAGCCTTAGAAACTTCACCATTTTCATTCCATGTAACAGATGTACCTGTGATACCATCGAATGTCATAGAAGTGAATTGCTTAACCAAAGCATCTGTAATATCAGCTGTAGAATCAGAAGCAGAAACGCCTGCGTTTTCTAATGCTTGAGCAATTGCATATACGCAATCATATGCATCAGCTGCGAACTGAATTGGAGTTTCTCCATAAGCTTCTTCATAAGCCTTTACGAAGTTCTGTGTCTTTTCATCTTCAGCGTCAGCAGAGAATGGTGTAAGCATATATAAACCTTCAGCTAATTCTGTATCAAAACCTTCAAGAGATAAGATACCATCCATACCATCACATCCGAAGAATGATGGAGTGTAACCTTCCTTGTTAGCTTCTACAAGAATTTGTGAAGCTGGTTGATAATAAATTGGAAGGAATACGATATCAGCACCTGCATCTTTGCAAGCCTTAACAGCTGTTGAGAAGTCTGTTGTTCCATCTTGGAATGCTGCTTCAGCAACGATATCTAAACCTACTTCATCAGCTTCAGCCTTAAACTTCTTGTAGATACCTGTAGAATAACTATCATCATTTCTATAGATGATACCAACTTTTGTTCCTAGATCTGTATGTTCACTGATGTAATCAGCAGAAGCAACACCTTGGTTAGGATCTGAGAAACACATCTGGAATACATTACCATAAGCACCTGTTTCGTTATCAGAATCAGAATAGATTACTGCTGGAGAAGATCCAGAAGGTGTGATAGCGAAAATGCCATCTTCTTGATAATAAGGAGCTACTGTCTGACCTGCACCTGAAGTTGTAGTTGCAAGACTTACTTGCATGCCCCAGTCAGCTAATGTGTTATAAGCTGTAACAGCTTTTTCTCCATCTGCTTCATCGTCTTCAAATTTGAATTCTAATTTGATCTTTCCTTCAGCGTTGATTTCATCAACAGCGATTTGAGCACCGTGTTGAACAGCTAATCCATACACTGCAGCATCGCCTGTGATAGGACCAGATCCGCCTAATTTGAATGCACCATCAGAAGATGATGTAGTTGCTGTAGAGCCAGCAGTTGATGATGAAGAACAGGCAACCAATGACATAGCCATTGCTGCAACCATTCCTCCTTTTAATACTTTACTAAAATTCATTTCTTTTCCCTCACTTTTCTAGTTAAGAATGATTATGATTATAGATACATTCCTAATTCCGTTCAACATCATTTTCACAGAAAATCCACATTTTTCTGAAACTTTTTATAAATTTGTGAAAACTTTTTCACAAATGCATTTCCAAACAAAAAGCAGATTGCTCTGCTTGTATTGTTAATTCTTTGTTTCTCTCCAGATTTTTGCGCCTAAATCCGTTAATTTCTTATCTAATTCCGAATATCCTCTATCAATGTGATAAATATCTGATATTGTTGTAACACCTTCCGCAATCAATCCTGCAACAACCATTGCAGCACCACATCTAAGATCTGTCGCAACAACATCTGTTCCTCCTAATGGTGTTGGTCCTTCAATATCTGCTTCACCATTACGCACTTCGATATTCGCACCCATCTTCGCTAATTCATAACAATGTTTGAAACGTTCAGGATAAATTGTATCTTCTACTTTTGATTCACCTTTTGCTTGTGTCATCAAAACTGTTAAAGGTTGTTGAAGATCTGTAGCGAATCCAGGATATGGTTTTGTTGTGACATCTGTTCCTTTAAGTTCTTTACTTTCTTCAATTTCAACATAATCCACACCAACATTCATCTTTACACCCATTTCTTCTAATTTAGATAATAAAGATTCTAAATGTTGTGGAATCACATTATTGATGCGCATCTTTTTCGCACATGCAGCTGCAATCACAATGAATGTACCAGCTTCGATACGATCCGGAATAATTTCATGGAAGCACCCCATCAAGTTATCCACACCATCAATTGTAATGACATTTGTTCCTGCTCCACGAACTTTCGCACCCATCTTATTTAATAGTGTTGCGACATCAATAATTTCTGGTTCTTTCGCGGCATTTTCAATTGTTGTACGTCCCTTTGCATATACCGCAGCCATCATAATATTGATTGTTGCTCCAACAGAAGAAATATCTAAGAATATTTTTGTACCTTTTAATTCTTTGGCTGTAATATCATAACAGCCCTTTTCAAACTTCACTTCAGCACCTAACGCTTCAAATCCTTTAATATGTAGATCAATTGGTCTAGGTCCTAAGTAACAACCACCTGGCATTTTCATACGAACATGACCATATTTACCTAACAAGGCACCCATAAAGTAATAGGAAGCTCTTAGTTTTGTGACTGCGTCTTGTACAAGATCTGTATTTTTCATGTTTGTTGGATCAATAATCAAATGATCATCTGCAACCTTTATAACTTCAATATTTAATATATTTAATATTTCGCACAAATTATTTACATCAGCAATCTGTGGAATACCAACAATCGTTACTGGACCATTAGCGAGTACTGCCGCAGGAATCAACGCAACCGTAGCGTTTTTCGCACCAGAAATCGTTACTTCGCCTTCTAATTGATGTCCACCCTCTATCTTAATTACTTCTTCCATCCATATACCTCTTTATCATCTGATTTTCTTCTTTGTATCATCCACATCAATGATCATCTTCATGTTCTTTTCGTAATCTAAATTAAACATTTCAGCGTATAAAACATTCAAAATAAATTCCATTGCAAGTGAAGAACCATACCCAGAAATCTTAGGTGTTGGTTCATAATAAGAAATAGATATCGTTTCTGTTCCATACACAGATAATCCACCTTTATCTGGACCTGTTATTACAATCATTGGTATCTTTTTATTTGATAATGTTTTTGCGACTTTCAGCATCGCATCAGAAGATTCACTATAGTAAATAAATAAACCAATACTATCTTGTTCTTGTAGAACAGATTGTCTAATATTAGAACTCATTCCACTTTCCATAAATACGGGAAAGTTAATATTCTTTAATTTACGTTGGAATTCTTCCGCTACAAAACGAGCATCATCACCTGCATAAATATATAATTTTTTTCTATCATAGATCATCTTTGCGACTTTACTGATTTTTTCAACATCAATCGAATTCCAGACTTCATTCAATGCACCTATAGATAATGCATATACCTTTTCAGCTAATGTCTGTTTTGTATCCATTGCTTCAAATGGCAATGAAAAGTTTAATTCTTTTCCATTAAAAACGAAAGTATCCAATTCTTTCGCTAATTGAACACATAATTCTTTATGTCCTTTATATCCAAGTTTTTTGCAAAAACGAATAATACTACTTTTAGAAGCATGTAATGTTTCAGCAAGTTCATTCAAAGACATATTTGTTGCTTCTTTAGAATGTTCTTGTAGAAAGATCGCTAATGTACTTTCAGTAGGTGTTAGATTTTCTCTACTTCGAATCTTATCAATAATTCTCATATAAGTATTTTACCATTTTTTTACCTTGAACTCTACATACGCAAAAAGAAAAGAAGCTATTGCTTCTCATTCATTTCTTAACCAAAGTTTTTCACAATTTCTTGAATCCACGCAAACATAACCATGATTCCTACAAATGTCCATAAATAGACAGAAGGATCATTTAAATACAATTCATCTTTTTTCTTCCAAATTAAATAGATTCCAACTGGAGGTAAAAAGATAACAAGTGCATAAGTGAGCATGTTCTTTTTACTTAAAGCACGAACTAATCTCTGTTGATCTTCAACACTTGTTGTATTTCTTGCACGTAATTCAGCACGAATCTTTTCGTTTTCTTCGTGAAGTTCTTCTTTTGTTAATTTTTTCTTATTTTCTCTTTCAGCCATACAAATATTATCCTATTTATCAACACAGAATTCAAGCTTTTTAGGAAAACAAAAAAGGAACTAGATGTACTAGTCCCTCTATATCATCAATTAGAATTAAGCTTCT
>CAVKTV010000083.1:0-3719 GCA_963659075.1 Lachnospiraceae bacterium
CCACAAGTTATTTCGTTGCCAAATCCTTCTCAACCCCAACTAATTTTACTGCGTCTTTGTATTTTATCGAAAAAATCTTTAAAAAGTCAAGAATTATCTTGTTGATTTATCGTATGGAATTCCTTCTGCTTTTGGTGCAGCAGAGTTCTTAGATGAGAATGCCAATACAATCAAAGAGATAATATAAGGTAACAAGTTATAGACTGTAGATGGGATATTCAATGCAGCTAAGAATGGAATACCTGAATATACGGAACCTAAAGATCTGAAAAATCCAAATAGCAATGCCGCAAAAGCAATCTTATGAGGTTTCCATTGCCCAAAGATCATAACAGCCAATGCCAAGAAACCATATCCTGCAACACCATTTTCAAATGTCCAAGAAGAACCAGCTGTTATATAAGCAATTCCTCCAAGTCCACCTAGCATACCAGAAATTAATACACCAGCCCAACGCATCTTAAATACATTGATGCCTACAGAGTTAGCAGCTTGAGGATTTTCACCACATGCCATCAAACGCAATCCAAATCTTGTCTTATATAAAACTATATAAGATACAACGACTGCAATCAATGCTACTAACATAAACCAGTTAAATTCAAATCCACCTAACTTCAATGTTAGATCCGGTCTATTTTCGATATAGTTTACAACAGAAGATACATCTGAAGAATCAGCTGATAAGTTAATTGCCTTAACAATAACTGCTGCAGAAGCAGTTGCTAATAAATTCATCGCAGTACCAATCAATGTTTGATCAGCTTTAAAATGAATTGCCGCAATACCTAATAATGTAGAATATAACATACCCGCACCAATCGCACCAATAATTGTAACAATGATTGTAACAAATGCAGGTGCACTAACAGGCATGTATTTTAATACCAATGCGCCACCCAAGGCACCAATAACCATGACACCTTCTAAACCAAGGTTAATAACACCAGAATGTTCAGAGAAGCAGCCACCCAAGGCAACAAGTGCAAGAACAGAAGCAAATAAAAGCATATATTGAAGTAATAATACCATTATTTGTTACCTCCTTTCTTTTTATTTTTTTGTAATAGAATTCGAATGAATCCCATAAATCCACATAAGTAGATAATAATCGCAGTAATCAAATCAGGAATCTGAGATGGGAAAGCTGTCTTGTCTAAGAAGACTGCACCATCTGTAATATGTTGAATAAAGAAAGATGAGAAAATTGATCCAATTGGATTTAAGCCACCTAAGAATGTAGCCGCAATTCCATTAAATCCCATTGCAGGAACAGATGTTTGTCCAACTTCCCATTCTGCAATACCAGATAGATAGAAGAAAGCAGCACCTAAAGCAGCTAATGCTCCACCAATCGCTAAAGTAACAATGATATTCTTTCTTTCAGCCATACCTGCATATTTCGCAGCTTCTTTGTTGTAACCTGTCGCAACAAGTTCATAACCAAACTTTGTTTTATTCAATACGATCCAAACAATGATAGCGATAATGATAGCTAAAGGAATCGCAATCGTAACTTTATCATTATTAAACAACTTATCTAATCCTAATGAAGGTAAGATAGCAGCATTACCATGTCCTTGTAATTTTAGTGTATATGGACTTGTTGGTTCCTTTACATTTCCAAGTAACATATTCACGCAATATAATGAAATCCAGTTTAACATGATTCCAGAAATAACTTCATTTACATTTCTGAATGCTTTTAATACACCAATCAATACACCAGATAAAGCACCAGCAATCGCACAGAATAATAAGCATAAATACCAAGGCATTTGTAGTTGCAAAGCACAATATAATGCAACCCCAGCACCTAAAGCATATTGACCAGCAGCACCAATGTTAAATAAACCAACCTTATAACAGAAGCAAACACTTAATGCACACATAATGAGTGGTGCTGTCTTAACAAGTGTACTTCCAAAATATTTCATTCCTACTTTTCCGATAGGATAATTTAAGAAATTCTTTAGAATGGAAGTAATTCCTGTAAAAGCTTGCGATGGGTTAATGATCAACAATACGATAAATCCAATCAAAACACCTAGAATGATACAAATCAGAGCAGCTAATATAGATTGTACAGCTTGATTTTCAAGAAAACTCTTCTTTTCTTTCATTATTCTGCTCCTTTCTGTGCATCTCTTTTCGCACCAGCCATATATAGACCTAGTTCTTCAACTGTTGTCTTTTTAGGATCTAATTCACCAACGATTTCACCTTCATACATTACTAAGATACGATCAGAAACATTCATAACTTCATCTAATTCCAAAGATACAAGTAGAATTGCTTTACCAGCATCTCTATCCGCAACTAATTGTCTATGAATAAATTCAATCGCACCAACATCAAGACCTCTTGTAGGTTGTACCGCAACCAATAAATCATGTTCTTTATCAAGTTCACGAGCAATGATTGCTTTCTGTTGGTTACCACCTGACATTGATCGAGCAATTGTAGGAGCACCTTGTCCACTTCTAACATCAAATTTTTCAATCAATCCATTTGCGTATTCACGAATTTCTTTCTTTTTCAAGAAACCAGAACCACTTACAAATTCAGGTTGCCAATATCTTTGTAATACAATGTTGTAATCTAATGGATAATCTAATACAAGACCATGTTTATGACGATCTTCTGGAATATGAGACATCTTCGCCAATCTTTTACGAATTGGTAAAGATGTGATATCTTCACCATCTAATGTAATCTTTCCTTCACTGACTGGTTCTAGACCTGTAATTCCATAAACAAGTTCTGTTTGGCCATTTCCTTCAATTCCAGCGATACATACGATTTCACCTGCATGTACATCAAATGAAACATTCTTAACTGCATTATTTGCATGTCTTTTTGAAGCAACTGTTAAGTTTTCAACATGTAAAACTGTCTCTTTAGGTTCAGCTGGCTTTTTATCTACAACAAGTTGTACATCTCTACCAACCATCATTCTAGATAATTCTTCTTCCGTTGTATCTTTAACATCAACTGTTCCAATACATTTACCTTTTCTCAAAACAGTAACTCGATCTGCAACTTCCATGATTTCATTCAATTTATGTGAAATAAACAGAATTGATTTTCCTTCTTTTGCGAGATTCTTCATGATTGACATCAATTCTTCAATTTCTTGTGGTGTCAATACAGCTGTTGGTTCATCAAAGATCAAGATTTCATTATCACGATATAACATCTTCAAGATTTCTGTTCTTTGTTGCATACCAACCGTGATATCTGAAACTTTCGCATCAGGTTCAATTTGTAATCCATAGCGTTCTGATAGATCCATTACTTTCTTTCGAGCTTCAGCTTTTTGAAGAATGCCATTTTTCGTATCTTCAACCCCTAAAATAATGTTATCTAACACTGGAAAGCATTGTACTAACTTAAAGTGTTGATGTACCATTCCGATTCCTAATGCATTCGCATCATTTGGATCGTTGATTTGTACTTCTTTGCCATCCTTCTTAATAACACCTTCTTCAGCTTGATATAGTCCAAATAGAACTGACATCAATGTTGATTTACCTGCCCCATTTTCACCAAGCAAAGCATGGATTTCCCCTTTTTTTAGTTGCAAATTAATATCATCGTTTGCGATGATACCAGGAAAACGCTTTGTAATGTGCAGCATCTCAATTGCATAGTTTTCACTAGACATGCTGGTCTCCTTCCTTGTTTTTATTCTTAAATTTAATTATATAAAAAAAAAG
>CAVKTV010000083.1:3729-8541 GCA_963659075.1 Lachnospiraceae bacterium
AAAAGGCACAGAATAAAGAATATTCTGAAACCTCTTTTTGAATTTTTTGTTAAGCAAGAATTGTTCCTTGGAAATCAATCTTAACATTCTTAGCTGTTGGTTCGGATGCAGAAGTATCATTAGATACTTTGATCTTTCCATCATACATATCCTTAACCAATGCCTTGTAGTCATCAACTGTGAACTTACCATCTTCAAATTGTGTTGTTTCTTCAGGAATTTGAACATAGTTAGCTTCTGGATCATCACCAGATACTAGACCTAATGTATCGATTTTACCAGCTAATGTAGACCATTCACCAGCTTTGATTGTATCAAGAGCATTTTCAACAGTAACAGCTAAACCCTTCATAGCAGAAGTAACTGTCATACCTTCACCATAGTCAGCATCGATAGAAGCACTTTGGTCAACGTCAACACCAATCATCTTTCCACCAACAGCCTTAGCAGCTTCAGCAGCAGAGATATAAACACGTCCACCACAACCGAATACTACTTCTGTACCATCAGCGTACCATGTATCCATTGTAGCCTTGATAGATGGATCTTCAGAGAACTTACCACCATAAACATACTTGATTTCAACATCTGTTAAGCCTAATTCTTCAGCTGCAGCGTCTGCACCTTGAACGAAGCCATAACCATAACGCATAACTGCAGGAACAGCCATACCACCTAAGAAACCTAATTTTGTATATCCTAATTTAACAGCAGCATAACCTACCATGTAACCTGGCAATTCTTCTTGATAAATAGCACAGTAAACATTGGAAATATCTACATATTCATCAAAATCCCAGTTAGATGGTGTATAGTCATATTCTTCACCAGCAGCTGTAACACCAGCTTCAAGTAAATCTCCTTCAGAGCAGTCTAATGCAATGAACTTAACATCAGGATAATCTTTTGCACATTGAACAACAGATCCAGCAAATAAGTAACCAGGCATAACGATTACGTTGTGGCCTTCAGCAATTGCAGTTTCAATAGCTTGTACACGAGCATCTGTGTTATCAGCAGATGGTTTGTAGTACTTGAAATCAGCACCATTCTTTTCAGCCCAAGCCTTAGATGCTTCATAAGTTGTCTGGTTGAAAGACTTATCTGTGATTTCACCAGAGTCAGTAATCATCGCAACAGACATATCAGAAGTTTCTGAAGTTGTTGCTGTAGATCCTTCTGTATTTGAGCTAGAACAAGCAACTAAGCTTGTAGCCATAATACCAGAAAGAACTAATTTGAATAACTTTTTCATTATTCTCTCCTCCTATCGCAAAGTGTATCTTTACGTTACTACAATTTTACGCAGAATTTACTCTTCATTGCAATATCTCTCACTAATTTTTTTCATTCATTTTTTTAGAATTTATTCTTCTTTTTCATTTTATGTGCAGATTTTGAAATTGTTTACATTTTTCAATGTTATACTTATAAGCGCAATTTGAAATGTATTACAAGGTGAAAGTTATGAAGTTGAAATTTAGAAAAATGGGCATTAATGGAGAAGGCATTGGTTACATTGATCATAAACCAGTATTTTGTGATGGTGTTTTACCTGGAGAAGAAGCAGAAATTGAAATCACAGAAAAGAAAAAGAATTATTCACGTGCATCTTTAAAAAAGATTACTTGGTTTTCTAAAGAAAGAATTCGTACAGACTATCCATATTATATAGAAGAAGGATGTCCTCTTTTCATCATGGACTATTCTTCTCAATTAAAACACAAAAAACAAATCTTAGAAGAAACACTATTAAAATACGCAAATGTAAAAAGCCATTTTGTTAGAGAATTTCATCCAAGTCCTTTAACATTAGGATATCGTTCTCAATGTAAATTACCTGTTCAAGATTCCAAAGGACATATGATGACCGGAATGTATGTTCCAGGAACAAATCATTTTCATCCAATCAAAAGATCACAGATTCAATCTGAAGAATTAGAAAACACAAGAATTCAAATCATGAAGATGATTGATCGTTCTTATTTAAAAGCATATGATGCAAAGAAACAAAAAGGATTAAGATATCTTGTTTTAAGAGTAATTGAGGGTAAGAAACAAGTAACACTTGTCACAGGAAAAGATAAAGTACATAAAGAACTCATAGAAGAAATCATGGCAATTGATGGTATGACTGGTGTATTCCAATCTATCAATACTGATAATAAATCTGTAGGAATCTTTGGTAGCGCAACGCATAAATTAGCTGGTGATGATACAATGCCTGTTACTCTAGGAGATATCACACTACAATTAGCTCCAGAAGCTTTCTTTCAGTTAAATGTTCAACAAGCACAATCCATGTATCAAATGGCAGTTAGTAAGATTGATAAATGTGAAAATCTTGTAGAAGCTTATTGTGGTGTAGGAGCGATGAGTTTATTAGCACATAAAAAAGCAAAGCATATCTATGGTATTGAATCCATTCCAAGTGCTGTAGAAAACGCAACACAAAACGCAAAAGAAAATCATATTAACAATGTTGAATTCATTTGTGATGATGCAGCCAATGGTCTAAAAAAGATTGCACAAGATAAAAAAATAGATGTTCTTTTGGTGGATCCTCCAAGAAGTGGTATGGATGATAAAATGATTGAAGCAATCGAACAAACATTACCAAAGAAAATCATATATATTTCTTGTAATCCATCTACATTAGCGAAAAACTTAAAAGTTTTAAAACACAATTATCATGTAGCCACAATTGTTCCATATGATTTGTTCCCACATACACCTCATATTGAAACAATTACAGTATTAGAACGAGATAATTACAACAAGCAAAACTAATTTGCTTGTTTTTTTATCAATAATATTTCCTACTACATCAATAGAATTTCTCAACCATTTATGTCATAATCAAACCATGAAATTAATTGTACTCAGTGATTCACATGGTCAAAAAGCACCATTAAATTATATTCGTAATACATATTCTGATGTGGAGAGAATCATTCATTGTGGTGATATTTGTTTACCAAAAGAATACGCAAAAGGATTTGAAATCGTTGCAGGAAATTGTGATAATCCAAATTGGTATCCAAATGGAAAAATCATAGAAATAGAAAATCATCGTATTTTAATTCTTCATGGTCATGTTTTATTTTCATCTAGTTTCCCTAGTCCTGAAGCAGTTGCGAAAGCTGCCAAAAGAAACGATTGTGATATTGCTTTCTTTGGACATTCTCATATCTATTATGATGGTTTGATTGATGGTGTACATGTATGTAATCCAGGTTCTATTTCCATGAATCGTGATGGAACACCACCATGTTTTATGGAAGTAGAAATCAATGGAAGAAACTTTCAAGCAACTAGAATTGAATATCAACCTTATTAATCTAGTTCTATTGATATGATATCTTCAATATCAATAACAACATGATTCATAAAGATAACTTTCCCAAATTCGATCTTTTTTACTTGTTCTTCAATTTGTTCATAAGAACCACCATCTTTATAGTCATCTAATACATAATAAGTCATTCGAACTTTCGGATGATTTTTTATTTGTATCAAGATTTGATTTAAAACATCATTGACCTTACTTTTTTCTTCATCACTTAAATCCACTTTTTGTACTGTCATTCTTCCAGTTTCTTGGATGGATTCTTTGTATCCACTCAATGCATCATAAGGAATAAATTGCGCTGCTCTATTCGCATTAGCCATATGTCTATGATTCTTAGAAATTGGTCTTTGTGCAGATAAAAGATCATCATAACGATGAGGATCCATTTGATTCTTTGATATTTCTCTCATGCTTTATGACCTCCAATTTGTTCATTTCTTTCTTTTGTTGTGGCACCATCTGTTAGATCCATACCTTTTACAATTATATTTTTCCCATATCTTCTTTTAATTTCTAAGATAGCTTGTTCAACATTCTTTTCTTTTGTAACGTCAATTCTTGGTAATTCTGTAGAGGAATCAAATAAATCTGTTTGTGTAAATTCATATTCTAAACAAGAATCATCTTTTAGATTTGGAGCATATAAATTGATTCTTCTAGTCATTAGTTTCTGATTAATATTAGATTCATAAATTTCCATTGCAGCTTTGGTCAACATAGAAATCGTAGATGTTCTTTGAGAAAAAGAAAGAAAGCCACTCATCTGTTTTGGTAGTACTCTACCATACCAATCAACGACAACTTCTCCTTCATAATCATCGCTCATACTTGAGATATCATAACCAACCGTCAATCCTAATCCATCCGTATTTTTATGGTTTTTTACTAATTTCAAAGAAAGTTCTTCGCACATTTCTTTGATGACTGTTTTAGTGGATTCATAATCATGTGGACTTGTCATAACTTGTCCAACATTATAAGAATGCATTGTTGGTTTATACAATTTAATATCTTTTAATGTACAAGATTCATAACCCCAAGCATGATCAATAATTAATTCCGCATTGATACCAAATATTTGGTATAACAAATCTTCATTATAATAATCCGAAAACTTGCCCAATGAGCATCTTGCGATATCTCCCATTGTATAAATACCAACCTTTGCCAATCTATTTTCTGTTCCTTTTCCTATTCTCCAAAAATCTGTTAGAGGACGATGTGTCCATAACAACTTTCGATAGGAACTTTCATCTAGTTCCGCAATTCTAACACCATCTTTATCCCCAGGAATATGTTTTGCGACAATATCCATCGCAACTTTACATAAAAATAAATTATCTCCAATCCCTGCAGTCGCAGTAATTCCAGTTTCCTTCAAAACTTGTTGAATTAACATTCTCGCAAAATCATGTGCATTCATCTGATAGATTTTCAAATAATCTGTCGCATCAATGAAC
>CAVKTV010000084.1:0-8461 GCA_963659075.1 Lachnospiraceae bacterium
CTTTCTTGGATTGCTGTGGATAAAGTGACAATGAAATCTGATGGAAATCCATGCATCATAGAACCAGAAACAACTACGATATCATCTTTGTTTATCTTATTGATTTCTTTTAAAATATCATTAATTGTTTCTTCACTAACAACTGGTCCATTCCCATTGATACATAAGGCTTGTTTTCCATAATTCGCTTTCATGTTGATACGATTGATTCCTTCTACTGGAATAGGAATCACATCAATCAATGGATTCTTTTCAAATGCATCTTGAATAAACTTTCCTGTGAACCCTCCCAATACTGCAATTGCTTTGGATGGAATTTCTAATACACTAAGAATTTTTGAAACGTTTAATCCTTTCCCTCCTGCTTTATAGATCTCATTGCTTCCTCGATTTACTTCATCTACTAGAAGTTCATTATTAAGTGTTATGAAATAGTCTATTGCAGGATTTAAGGTGATTGTATAAATCATATGCATTCCCTCTTTCTATTACAAATGATTTTATCATAATAAAAAACCTGAAAATCAATTCAGGTTTCAAATTTAAAGTGTTTTTCCAGTTAACATTTCATATGCTTCTAGATATTTCGCAATTGTTTTATCAATGACATCTTGTGGTAATTTATAACCACTATTTGGATTAGCAGTTAACCAATCTCTAACGAATTGTTTATCAAAAGATGGTTGAGAATGTCCTTCTTCATATCCTTCTAATGGCCAGAATCTAGAAGAATCAGGTGTAAGCATTTCATCGCCTAAAACGATTTCTCCATCTTCATTAACACCAAATTCAAACTTTGTATCAGCGATAATAATACCTTTACTTAAAGCATAATCTGCACATTTGTTATAAAGATTGATTGTATAATCTCTAATCTTTTCTGCGTATTCTTTTCCATGTGTTGGGAAAGCTTTTTCTAATACTTCTACACATTGATCAAATGAGATATTTTCATCATGATCTCCGATTTCTGCTTTTGTACTAGGAGTAAAAATAGCTTCTGGTAATTTTTGGCTTTCTTTTAAACCTGCAGGAAGTTCAATTCCACAAACTTTACCTGTTTTTTGGTAACTAGCCCAACCAGAACCTGTAATGTATCCACGAACAATACACTCAATTGGAATCATATTCAATTTCTTACAAAGCATTGAATTTCCTTCAAATTCAGGTTTTCTAAAGTATTCTGGCATATCATTTGTATCTGTAGAAATCATATGATTTGGCATGATATCTTTTGTGTAATCAAACCAGAACTTAGACATTTGTGTTAAAACAGTACCTTTTTTTGTGATTTGATTCTTTAAGATAACATCGTAAGCTGAAATTCGATCTGTTGCGACCATGATGAGAGCGTCATCCACATCATAGATTTCACGTACTTTACCTTCTTTAATTGGTGTATATTCTTTCATTCGTCTACATCCTCCATTTATTAGACATTCACAAGTATACGCTTATCCACAAAATATTGAAATGTTTTTTTAATATATAGAGGAATCTGAGCTTCCTGGCAATGTATTTTGAGAAGAACGTTCTCCTAATTCAACGGAAATTGTTTTTTCTTCTCCATCTCTTTCAACAGTAACTTCTACAGTATCTCCAACATCTTTTGTGCCAATATAAGTAACGATATCGTTATATGTACTATATTCTGTTCCATCAATCTTTGTAATCTTATCGCCAATCTTCAATCCAGCACTTTCAGCGTTAGAATTAGATGAGAATCCTGCAATATATACACCATCATCTTGTTCTGTTACTTTTACGCCAAGAGCTGCTTTATTTGTATTTTGTTTTTGTGTAGAACTTCCACTAGAACTATTTCCATTAGATTCGCTAAAATCAGGGAAAGATGGAAATGATTCATTATTTTGATTTTCATAAGTCGTTGTTGTTTGTTGATGGTCCACATAGTTCGCAAATAAGCCTCCGCCAAATCCACATAGTCCTGCAACTAAAAATACAAGTACATACTTAATAATAGATTTCCAAGGAAGCTTCTTTCTTGGCTTTTCTATGTAAATGATCTTAGGTTGTTCTTTTGGTGGAACTGTATTTGTTGTAGTTGTAGTAGATGGTGTTTCTGGAGTTGTTGTTTCACTTTCTTTCTTTTCTTCTACTTTTTCATTTATCACTTCTGTTTCATTTTGATTTACAGTTGTTTCTTCATTCATATTGATTACCTTCTTTCTTTTACAGATATAGAGTATACAGGAAATGTGAAAAGTATTTGAACATTACAAGAAAAAAATAAGAATTCTATGATACAGTAGATGCATGACAAAATACGACGCAATATTATTTGATTTAGATGGAACATTAACAGACTCTGGTTTAGGAATCACCAAAAGTGCTGCTTATGCATTAGAGACATTACAAATTGATTACACTGGAAAAGACTTATCTGTTTTTGTTGGACCACCATTAAGAAAAATGTTCCTTCAATTCGGCGTTCAGGAAAAAGATGTTGATCAAGCAATTTCTATCTATCGTTCCCGTTATACAACGATTGGTAAGTTTGAAAATATGCCCTATGAAGGAATAGAAAATCTATTAATCAAATTAAATGATTTAGGATATCAACTATTTGTCGCTACTAGTAAACCAGAAGGTGTCGCAAAAGAAATCCTAGAACATTTTCACTTAGATCAATATTTCAAAGAAATTGCAGGTGCTTCTTTAGATGCCTCTAGAGAAAGTAAAAGTGCTGTCATTTCTTACTTATTAGAAAAATATCCTTCTACAAATCCAATTATGATTGGTGATACAGTTTATGATGTTATTGGTTCTAAAAACCATCATATCCCTTGTATTGGCGTATCTTGGGGATATGGAAATGTACAAGATATGATAGATGCAGGTGCTATTTCTATCGTTGATACAATAGATGATTTATTTCATATTTTTGAGATATAAGGTCATATAGTTGTATGTATTTTCTTTTGAAATCAATACAACTTCTTGACCTTTTTTGTAATTCAAAGTAATTCCTCCAAAACTATCATCATTAAAAATTGGTTCAAACAAAGATTTTAAAGGTAATACAAATGCTTGTTTCCCACCACACTCATCAAAACGTTTTTTAGATGTATAAACATGAAAATAAAAACGATTATCTGTATCCACTTGAATATAACTAGGATCTACAGAGCCATCCTCATTCTTTGTTCCATCTATAATGATATTTTCATCTGTTAGAATCAATCTAACGATTTCTTCCATTAATTTCTTTTCATTCTTTTCGTTTGCTTCATTTAAATATTGATCTGCATAAAATTCTAATGTCATAAAAAAATCCTCAAAAATATTCTATCAGAATTTCATCTATTTTGTTATAATAGTTAACTATGTTAACTAAGGAGGAAATATGAGTATTCACATTATCACTGAATCATCATCAGATATCACACAAGATTTAGCAAAACAATTAAATATAACAGTATTACCAATCCAATTACATATTGGTAATGAAGATTATATGGATGGAATCAATCTAACAAAGAATCGTTTTTATGAGTTATTGATAGAAGAAGATGTTTTACCAAAGACTTCTCAAATTACACCTTATGCTTATGAACAAGCAACAAGTGGAGATGAAGAGTATATCATCATCACTATCGCAAATGAATTTAGTGGTTGTTATAGAAATGCTTGTTTTGTTGCGGAAGGAAAAAATAACATTCATGTGGTTGATTCTAGAACTGCATGTTTAGGACAATTCATTCTAGTAAAAAGAGCTTGTGAATTAAGAGATGCAGGTAAGACGTTTCAAGAAATCATAACCACATTAGAAGAAGAGAAAAATAAGATTCATATCATCTCATTAATGAATACTTTAGAATATCTAAAAAAAGGTGGAAGAATTTCATCTGTAGCGTACGCTGCAGGTGCCCTACTAGGAATCAAACCTGTTATTTCTATAGAAGATGGAAAGATTGTAGTCTTAGGCAAAGCAAGAGGCAGTAAAAGTGGTAATAACATGTTAATGGAACAAGTTCATAAAAGTGGTGGAATCAATTTTGATTATCCAATTGCGTTAGGATATTCCGGCATTTCTCAAACAAAGTTAGATAAATATATCAAAGATTCTTCTATTCTTTATGAAGGAAAAGTTGATCATCTACCAATCATACAAATTGGTCCAACTATTGGAACATACGCAGGAGAAGACGCCGTTGTATTTGCGTGGTTTTCGAACTAAATAACCAAAATAAAAACCAGGTTTACTTCAAATCCTGGTTTTTTTCTATACTCTTTTGAATTCTATAATAAATATCTTTATATTCTAAATCATCCATTTGATAGGATATTCTAGCTAATGCTTCTAGAACCAATGTCGCATCATTTGATTGCTTACAGCATTCAAATGTTCGATACATAAAAGTACCTTCTTGCATCTCAACAAAAGAATCATCACTATTTCCACATCTAGATTGACAGAACTTACATCCAGGTACGATTCTGTCTTTTTCTTCATGGATTTCATTTAATAAAGATTCCGAATATTCTTTTGAATGCATTGCCTTTAGAATCAATTTATCTGTTTCATCTGTCTTTGGATTTGTAGCACAAACTTTGGCAAGTCCAATACAAGCAGCATACACCTTCTTTTCTAGGTCGCTCATTGTTGTGGTACAAGACCTTGGTTCATGGAGACTGGTCTTTGTCTCTTCACTCTACCTAAGCGGAACACACCAGAAGTAGTAATCGAGATTTCATTTTGTCTTCCAGGATACTTCTCTTGATTATTTTCTCGAATATAAGCTTTTCCTTGAATCAAGACACGGTCGCCTTCTTCTAAAGCATACACTTCATCAGCTCTCCAATCCTTCGCAGTAAAGGAAACAATATCACGAGACCCTTCCCCATTTGACTCATGACGATAATCTCTACAATTCAACTCTCTTAAAAGTGTAGAAATCTTTCGATCTTGGTTATAAATAGATAATCTACCAAAAGCCATCTTTTGGTTTTGATTTTCTCCTAGATCTGTACGAATATGAACAATACCTTCTTCTTCAATCGTTCCAATCATTGTTACATAATAACAAACAACATTTTGTTCTTTATCACGAATCGTTTCAAACGCAAAATAATCTTTATGTCTTTCTACCATATTATTCTCCTTTTTTATTCATTGCGATAGATGCCATCTTCATCGCACCTTCTTGACTTTGACAACCTGCTAAAAAACCTGATGGATGACAAAATATTGCATCCTCAACACCACTTGTTTTCTGAAGATCTTCTTTTCTTAGACCATACCATTCTTTTGGTAAAGGATGTCTATAAGAAGTTCTATCTGATGGATCATCCAAAACACATTGTATATTCCATCCACCTCTTAAAGCGGGTGAAATAACATACCATAATTCCTCTGCTTTTGGATTTGTATTTGATTCTGAAGTTACAACTCCTTGCCATGGGGCAAAATGTTCTAGTAACATGACATGCCCTGCAGAATAATCAATATGTTGTAAGATGTAATCTCTACCATCCAAAGCATCAATAATAGAATCTAATCGATTCAAAAAGATATCTTGCGCAAATGACATTGCATCCATAAATGCTTCATAAGGATCTCTAGAACTTTCCCAACTTGGATTGAAATCTTTAATAACTTGAGAAATCGTAAATTCTGTTTGAGAAATATGTTGAATGGATGATTTTTGTTTATCTGTAATGTTTGGCATTCCTTCCATTTCATGCATAACATAATCAAATCCATTATCATTTGCATCAATTCCTAGTACCAATGATTTTTCAATCTTATTATATACAGATTCATAATATCTCTCTGGACAATTTTGGGATTCTAAAATATCTTTGTAATATTTTCTCCAAACTAGACCACAAGCAGCATAAGGAACATCTGTACCAGGATGTGTTTCATTTCTTAACTTACATTCTTCTGTATGATGATCTAATTCTCCACCTCCAATATCAAATATGATCCATTGATCTTTATCCTCAGGAATATCATCATCTCCACCTCTAACAATATTCACATCATCACTTAATAACGAAAGCATTGCGGCAGCAAAAACATCATCAGCGTGGAACAACCCATTGTGTGTAAATAAATTTAATTTTTCAGGCATATTGGTGTTCTCCTAACACAAAAAGTATTATACATAAATTTTAAAAGTCAGAAAAGAAAAAAATGGAATTACTCCATTTTTTACAGTTCAATTGTTCCAGAAATATCTGATTCATTTGGAACACAAACAATTACATTTGTACCAGCTCTTTGAATTTTTCCATGTAATGCATATACAGTACCTGTTAAAAAATCAATCAGTCTTTGTGCTGTACTGCGATCTAAATTATGAAGATTTATTACAACAGAATTTCCAGCTAATAATGCATCTGCACAACTCTGAGCCTCTTCAAATGTTTTTGGTTCATAAAGATTGTAATCCATACATCCTCTCCTATTTCACAACAATTATTTTAACACTATTTCTTTTTTTCACTACTATATGTTTTTCCAATCATGTCATAATAGCGTTTTAATTTACCTTCATATGCAACATCACTCATATCAAAGAATCTATGATCTTTGATTTGATCTGGAAGATATTGTTGTTGAACATAATGATTTGGATAATCATGCGCATACTTATATCCAATACCATGACCAAGTTTAGAAGCACCACTGTAATGAGCATCTTTCAAATAAGAAGGAATTGGCAGATTGCCTGTTTCTTGTACTTCTTGCATTGCCTTGAAGATTCCATTACTTGCCGCATTTGATTTTGGTGCACACGCAACATAACACGCAGCATTCGCTAATATGATTTGACTTTCAGGCATACCAACTCTTTCTACTGCTAAGCTAGCAGATACCGCAACTTCTAGAGCTCTAGGATCTGCAATTCCACACTCTTCACTTGCCGCAATCATGATTCTTCTGGCAATAAAGCGAATATCTTCACCAGCAGTCAACATTCTAGCTAAGTAATACAATGTTGCATCCGGATCAGATCCTCGCATACTTTTAATAAAAGCTGATATCGTATCATAGTGATTATCACCATCTTTATCATATCGAATTGCTCGTTTTTGAACACATTCTTCAGCTACTTCTAATGTGATATGTACAGAACCATCTTCTTCTTTATCCGTCGATAAAACAGCTAGTTCTAATGCATTTAAGACAGTTCTAGCATCTCCATCCGCTCTTTCAGCTAGAAACTCCATCGCATCCTTATCCATATTAATTTCATACATACCAATCCCTTTGATTGGATCATGGATTGCTCGATTCATCAATTCCATCAAATCTTCTTTAGACAAAGATTTCAATTCAAAGATTCTACTTCTACTTCTTAAAGCACCATTGACTTCAAAATATGGATTTTCAGTTGTAGCACCAATTAACACAATGGTTCCATCTTCAACAAATGGTAATAAATAATCTTGTTGTGCTTTATTAAAACGATGAATCTCATCAACAAACAAAATTGTTCTTCTACCATATTCATTGAAATTATCTTGTGCCTTTTGAACAATATTCTCCATATCCTTTTTACCAGAAGTTGTCGCATTGATTTGTTCAAAATCAGCACTTGTTGTATTAGCTATCACTTTCGCTAATGTAGTTTTACCAGTTCCAGGAGGACCATATAAAATAATAGAACCAATCTTATCTGCTTTTATTGCACGATACAATAGTTTATCTTTCCCAATAATATGTTTTTGTCCAACCATTTCATCTAAAGTTGTTGGTCGCATACGGGAAGCTAAAGGTTCTTCTTTTTTTCTACTTTTTTCATTTCCATATTCAAATAAATCTGACATATCAATATTTTAAACCAAACTTATCAAAAGCAACATAAAAAAGCACCGAAGTGCTTAAAACATAATTTATTAATTAAATTATGTTTTTGAAACAAATTAGTTATATTTCAACACAAACATACTAATCATTGCTTGTATTAACAGCTTGATGGTTTTCAATATACTCCCTGCATTTTTCTTCTAACAATCTAAAATTGCAACATCTTTTAGCGATATTTTCATTTAATGAACCATCAATATATTTATCGTATAAACGTTTAGATTTATTATATAACCTATCTTCATTACGGTTAAGCCAAAACAATTGTTTTTTTAGCATATTAGTATATCTTTCTTCTGCCTTAGTTATACAACTTCTTTCTAAATCAATTTTAATAATATTTTGATCAGTAACAGGAATCATATTATTAAAATTAATTGCTCCTAATGCACCATTTTCTATCTTAAAGAAATCTAAAGTTGTCTTCATAGTTTTATGTTTAGGTTTTGGACTTGTTAATGGTGCAAAATACTTAAAATCATTAACTTCGAATAAGATACCTATAAAAGGACGTATTTCTTTTCTATCAAAATTGTATGGCACTCGTTTATCATACGTTCTTAAATAATCACAATATTCTGAATCTATTTTCACTAAAATCAGTTTACTCATCTAGGC
>CAVKTV010000085.1:0-1097 GCA_963659075.1 Lachnospiraceae bacterium
CTACATATGGATCATCCATAACACCATACAACGCTCTCAAATTATCTTCATAATCATTTCCATGAATTGCATCTCTAACGATTGTGAGAGGAATTCTTCTAAAGGAGGCAAGAAAACGAATCATAACACCCGTTTCCTCAAAGATGGTTGGCATCACTTGATGCACTTGTTCTAACATATCAATGGAAGCTTCTTTTTTCACCAATGTTGTATCAGATATTTCAACGTAATTAACATCATATTTCTGATACATCCTAGCAATCCATAGCAGTTTATCTTGAAACAATGAATTCTTTTTATATACAGGATGTTTTAAATCTTCTTCCATTTGTTTTAAGATACAAACAATATCATGATCTGGTATATCATCTATATGTTGATAGAGTGATTCTATATCTGCTTTAACACCTTTTGTGAAGACATAACGATACAAATATACTTTTTCAAGATTTGTAAAAACAGCTTGTCCATCTTTCATGACCGCAAGTGAATTTCTGATTTTAGGAATATTATAAGAAGCATTTTCAATGTTATTTAAAATGAGATCTCTAAAATTAATATATGTATGATCATCAATCTTACGATCTAAGTATTTTCCTTGTAATGATGAATCTTGATATTCTTTTTCAACAACTTTCCTTTGTTTTGATAATTCCTCTAATTGTGTTGACGTACATTTTAATTTTAATTTTTTAATGTAATACAAAGGATAACGAATTTGATGTTTGATACCTAAGGCAATTAACATATCACCTGTTAGATTCGCATTCATATGTGTATGTAGATCTGTATGAAATTTATTTTCTTTCAAGATAAATGTCTTAACGATCGTTTTCTTAAAATCTAAATGATAGTTCTTTGTTTGTGACATTAATGTCTTAGAAATAGCAGGAATCGATGCCTTTCTTTCAATCCTTCCATCTGGATAGATATTCGCTATCTTCGTATCTTTTAAATGAAAAATATAAACAAGTTTTCCTTCATCGTTGTAGTAACAAGGAATTTCTCCTTGAATGAATTTATATCCCTTTTCATCATATGAAATATCTAAATCACATAGTTTAGAAAGATTTGTGATCAAGTTTCCTGTTGTATGA
>CAVKTV010000085.1:1107-8349 GCA_963659075.1 Lachnospiraceae bacterium
GATAAAATAAACGATCTTTTTCTTGATATAAATCAACAATAATATCTTTTTCTTGATCCAAATAAAAATGTGTAAAATACTTCATAATACCTCCAGTTTTGTGCTATTCTACAACCCAAAATAAAAAAAAGGAAGGAAAAATTCCTTCCCATGTAAATTACTTAATGATTGGTTCTAACCATTCTGTTGGATAATCTTCATATCCAAGGATCTTACAAACTGTAGAAGCAACATTTGCGAGACCGAAATCACCATCTTTACATTCTGTTCCTTCTGGTCCATTGTATACCGCAAATGGAACAACAGCTAAGGAATGAGATGTCTTAGGATTACCCTTCTTATCGATCATTTCATCAGAGTTACCATGATCTGCCATAACAAGTAATGTATAATCATACTTCATACAAGCATCCATGATTCTTCTCAAGTTCAAGTCTACAGATTCTACACCAATAATTGTAGCTTCGTAGTTTCCTGTATGACCTACCATGTCTCCGTTAGGATAGTTACATCTAATGAATTGATATTTGCCAGAAGCAATTGCATCAACCATCTTTTCTGTAACTTCTGTAGCTTTCATCCAAGGCTTTTGATCGAATGGAATAACATCTGATGGTACTTCTTCCCAATCTTCTAATTCTTCAGAGAATTTATCAGAACGGTTACCATTCCAGAAGTATGTCATATGACCAAACTTTTGTGTTTCACTCACTGCATAAGAATGAACACCCTTGTTTACTAAGAACTCAGACATTGTATGTTCAATGTGTGGTGGTTCAACTAAGAAGTTCTTTGGTAACTTTAAGTCTCCATCATATTGAAGCATACCAGCGTAATATACCTTTGGCTTCTTTACCATGTCAAACTTATCAAAGCTATCCATGTAATCAAAACACTTAGAGAATTCAACAGCTCTATCACCTCTAAAGTTGAATAAAATCACAGAATCACCATCATCAATTGTTCCAACAGGTTCATCACCATTTGCGATAACAAATCCTGGTAAATATTGATCTGTATAATTTCCTTCAGCTCTATAAGTTTCAATAGCTTCTTTACATGAAGCGAACTTTCTGCCATCACCCATCACATGAATGTGCCAACCTCTTTCAACCATGGACCAGTCAGCTTCATAACGGTCCATTGTGATTTCCATACGTCCACCACCAGAAGCAATGCATCCATGGAATGTATCATCATTCAATTCCGCAAATACACCTTCTAATTCATCAACATATTGTAAAGCACTTGTTTCAGGAACATCACGTCCATCTAATAATGCATGTACTCTAACTTCCTTAACGCCTTCTTTTTTAGCTTCTTTGACCATTGCAATCAAATGAGAAATATTAGAATGTACATTACCATCAGATAATAATCCTACAAAATGTAGTTTTCCATTGTGACTCTTTAAATAATCAACAGCACCTGTCCAAGCACTTGCCTTATAAATATCTCCGCTTTCAATAGATTCATTAACAAGTTTTGCGCCTTGAGAATAGATTTGACCACAACCTAAAGCGTTATGACCAACTTCTGAGTTACCCATATCATCATCACTTGGTAAACCTACCGCAACACCACTCGCTTTGATTGTTGTGTGAGGCCACTTTGTCATTAATTCCTCAATTTGAGGTTTGTAGGCATGCATAACTGCATTACCGTTGTCTTTGTCAGTCCAGCCTACGCCGTCCATGACAACTAATACTACTGGTTTTGCCATAAAAATTTTCAATCTCCTTTTTCAGCATTTTAAATATAGCATGTTTTCCTTAAAATGACGCACAGAATTCTTTAATCTTTTGAAATTTTTGAAGTTTCTATCATGAAAGTAACAGAACCAACTTGCCCTTGAGATAAACCAGTATAGGAAGAATAAGAAGCATCTGCTTGTTTTAAAAGTTGAATATCTTCTAATAAACTAGATAATTGAATTCCACCTTTTTCCTTCAACTTCTGTAATCCATCTGTATTTAATTCTTCGATTCCTTTTTGAAATTCATGAAATCCACTAGACAATTGTGATATTGCCTCTTTGATCGTTGTATTATTTTGAGTTGCGGAATTAAAAGCTGTATGTACTTGTGTAATCCCATCATTTAATCCACTGATTCCTACAGATAAGTCTTGTGTTCCTTCCGCAATAGAATTCGTGGTTTCTTGTATTGTTTTTAACTGTTCTTTTATTTCATCTACATCAATTGAAGAAACCTTCTGATTCATATCTTGTAGCACAGAAACCAGTTGTTCCTGCATCGTACAAATCATTTGATTCATAGAATTAAATTGTTCTTGAATCGTTATCTTTTCTTCTTCAGATAAATCTTTGTTTTCTAATATAGAATCTAATGTTGTTTCAAATGAAGTCAATGATTCAGAAATAGTTTGTAAAGATGTACTTAATGTTTGTAATGTATTCAAATCATTTTGTATTTCTGTTACTACAGTTGATGACATTGTATCAACATCAATACAATGAAAAGTATCTGATAATTCTTTTGTACCTTGTACCAACAAAGATGTATTTTCATTTATTTGTTGAGATGCATCTGATAATTGTTGAATGCCACTTGTTAATTGTTCAATACCATCTAGATATGCATTCATACCTTCTTGTATTTTAGAAAACGCATCGTTTAATTTTGAACCACCACTCACCAAAGAATCTCCAGCTTCTCCTAAATCTTGGAAACTATCCGAAAGCTCCTGCAAGTCATCTAAATCTTCATCATCGATTTCATTGAATATTCCATTTGATATCAATGTTTCTGTAAAGTCTAATGTAAATGCATCTGTATCTGCTTCAACTTCTACTGTTTCTGGAATATCCAAATCAATATCTTCGTAACTCGATAAATTCAAATCTTCTTTCAAAGAAGGAAATGCATATCCAAATACAATCGCTGTCCCATCAGATTCAGATACTTTTCCATGATTCACTGTAATATTTGAAAAATGATTTGTATCTAACATCACAATAGAAGCACCCGCAAATGGAACATGTACAGATTCGTAACTTGTTTGATTTGTATATTCAAAACAAATCTTAATATGACCACTTTTCCCTGCAATCTCACTTGCGGATAATTCATTTCCATCTAAGTAATAATGAATCTTTAAATCAATTGGTAAACTTCTATCACTGACTCCTGTATAAGAAATATCATTTCCTAGATTCTGCCAATAGATTTTTCCATCTTTTTGTTCAAATTGTTCATCTCCTTGACTATTACTAATGTCTGTAACATTAGAAGTATCTTCTATGATCTTATCAGAATCAATATCAGATAATTTTGTATGAACTGTAATTTTGGTAGGTGAACCTGAAGCATCTGCTTGTACATTCACTGTTTCTTCTTTCTTCAAAGGAATCGTTGTTTCACTACCATCATAATTCCATTGGATTTCACTCTTAGAACTTGTGTTTGTTACGGTACTTTCTGTTTGCTTTGTACAGCCTATCAATGAAAAGGAAACAAATAAACTGACTACTATTTTGATTACCTTCATATTCCCTCCTACTCTACATTTTTTAATGCTTGATCCATTGGAATCTTTTTTATCTTCTGTATTTCAAGCATTGCGACAACCAAATAAGACAAGATGCCCAAAGCTATCATTTCTATATAGATTGTTGGTCTAATTTCAATCAACAGCCATCCACTCATCATCTCTTTCAACATCACACGATAGATTTCAACTAATAAAACACTACAGATTGGGATAGATATTAAAATACATAGTACAGTCGCTATAGTCATAGAATGTACATACAATTTTGATATTTCTTGATCGCTATAACCTAATATCTTCGTCATAGAAATAGATTGTGCGTTCTTTTCAATGACAATCTTACTTAACAAGTACATTAATATCACAAACATGCCAACACAGAATCCATCCACCAAATACATCATTCCGCCCATCGATACAGTTAATTGTCTTGATACTTTTGTTAGAGAATCATAATCAATCACTGAACCAATATATTGTTGATCAATATCAGTTATCTCTTCATTTGAAAAATATCCCGCAAAGAAATCATCTGATAAATCAAAAGTTTTATTTAACATTTCCTTTGGCATGAAGACAGAAATAGAACCTTTATAATCTATGATTCCATCAATTGTGAAAGTATATTTTTGATCATCATATTCTTCTACCAAAGTAATTTGATCACCTTCATGTAAATCATATTTATCAGCGTATAGATAAGAGATATAAATACCTTGTGTTGGTAATTGTAAATACTTTGAATCTTCTTCAATTCCATATAACATTACTTCATCTGTTTTATAAGATTCACTTTTTTCTGTGTTTAACGTATACGCTGAAAACTTCTCTGCATCTTCTTGTGTTGTTTCAACAGCCTTAGAAAACTTCATTAAATTGACCATACTTTGCAATCTATGATTCTCATCTGTTGCATCACTTGGAACAGATAAAATGGTTTGATATTTCGCAATCAAATTATCTGCCATTGTATCTTGATATGTATTCAAAATATCAGGCAACGCTAATCCAAACATCAACAAAATATTTCCAAATATGATTCCTAATAAAAGAATAAAGTAGTTACTTTTATTTTGAAGATTGATACGTAAACGAAATCTAGAAAAGAACGGAAACTTATGATTCAAATAAAATGCTTTTTTCTGTTTCTTTCTACTAAAATCATGTCTTAAAAACTTTAATGGAGATAAAGATAAATTTCTTCTTAATACGACCCAAGTAATAAAAGCCATGATCAAACAAGGAACAAGTGTTGTTTTTATAAAAGCATTCGCATTCCATATCGTTTGATATGTTGTCAAAGAATAACTACCATAATAAAGATTTGCGCAATAATCTTTTAACACCGTATAACCTAATAGATTTCCTATCAAAGCACTCATCAAAGTAACAAGGACTGGCATTACCATATAGTGTCTTACAAGTTCTTTTACTTGATAACCTGAAGCTAGTAAAGTCCCAATTACATTCGATTCTTTTTGAATCGTATCACGCGTTGTAAGCGCAAAGACAAATGCTATGATAACCATTACAATATATAAGAAGACGACCATCATCGCTCCATCTCCTCCCATATCTTCACCAGTAAATGTAATTGCCTGATTTTGATAGCGAGGAATGAAAGATTGAATAGATACCACATCTCTCATTTCACTTAAAAGAGCAGTCGCAGAATCTTCTTCTGTATCACTTCCTACGATAGAAGAATCTTGATATTTCCATGCATAATTCCATGTTTTATTTGTATACGTATCAAATGTACTTTGAGGAACGATTGCGACTCCAAATTTCACAGCGTCAAACATTAAATCATTATTGTTTTGAAATAATGCACTATAATCACTTAACGCAATTAATCCAGTAATTGTATATATCTTTCCATTTTGTTCTTCTAATGTATCACCTACAGAAAGATCATTATTCACTGCATACATTCGATCAATGGCAATTTCTCCGTCTTTACTTGGAAAAGAACCATTCATCAAACATTCTAGATTCACTTCTGTTCTTTTCGCAAAGATTCGTATTGTTGTATCATTTGTAAAACTTGTCTCATATCTTGTTAGATCATATATTTCAATTCCATTTTTTTCTAACAAAGTACGTTGTGATGCGGTTAATTTTCTTTCTGTAACGAAATTTCCATCTTCTACATGATATTTTTCAAAACTTGTTTGATATGCTTGCATCATAGATTCATCCGCAACGTCAAACCCAGAAACAACACCTATCGTAAGTACTAACAATAAGAAAATAACAATATATTTTCCAAAATCATCTTTTAATTCTCGTAAATATCTTTTTTTTAATGGATTTTTCATAGTTACCACTCCAAATCTTCAGCGTCTACTTTAGAAGAATTTGTGATAACAGAGCGAATCTTACCATCTCTTAGTTTCACAACTTTATCTGCCATATATTGAATTGCGGCATTGTGAGTAACCATAATGATTGTATTTCCATATTTCTGATTCACTGTTTCAATTAATTTTAGAATATCTTTACTCGTTGCGTAATCTAAAGCACCTGTAGGTTCATCACATAGTAAAATATCCGGATTTTTAATGATTGCGCGACCAATAGAAGTACGTTGTTGTTGTCCACCAGATAATTGATTTGGTAGTTTATCTTGATGTGCACTTAAACCTAACGTTTCAATTAATGAATCAATCTGTAAAGGTTTCTTTGATAAATAAGCACCTACTTCTATATTTTCTCGAACAGTTAGATTTGGAATCAAATTATATTGTTGGAAAATATATCCTAAATGATTTCTTCGATACAAAGATAATTTCTTAGAATTCATTGTATTCATATATTCTCCTTGTATTGAAATCGTTCCTTCATCTGCGCAATCAATTCCACCAAGAATATTTAACAATGTACTTTTACCTGAACCACTTGGTCCTAACAAAACAACAAACTCTCCTTGTTCAACATCTAAATTTATATCTTTTAATACTTCAATACGATTGTCATTTTGGCCATATGATTTATGTATTCCACGTATTTCTAAAAACATATCCCCTCCAAAGTTAGTTTCATCTAACTGCTTGTATTATATGATATTTGTTAGATTTGTAAAGTTGAACACTCATTCACATGTGCTATGATATTGAAAAAGGAGAAACCAATGAACTATTTAGTTGTTTCAGATATACATGGTGCATACAGTGGTGCACAAGCAATCGAAGACGCATTAAAATATCATGATTTAGAAAATATATTATGTTTAGGAGATGTTTTATATCATGGTCCTAGAAATGATCTACCTGAAGATTACGCACCTAAAAAAGTGATTCCAATCATGAATCAATTCAAAAACAATATCATTTGTGTAAGAGGAAATTGTGAAGCAGAAGTTGATCAAATGGTATTAGAATTCCCATGCATGGCAGATTACAACATTGTACCAATGAAAAAGCATAAAGTATTTATGTCTCATGGACATATTTATTCACCAAATAAACTACCTACATTAAATGAAAATGATTGTTTTTTAAGTGGACATACACATATTCCAACTGCATGTCAAAAAGATGGAATCTACTTATTAAATCCAGGTTCTATTTCTTTACCGAAAGAAAATCATCCTAGAACATACGCTGTATTAACAGATGATGATTTTACGATCTATACTTTAGAACATAAAGAATATATGAAAATATTATTTTAAAAATCCTTATTTGCACATGAAGGGTGAAAAAAGGCTTATTTATGCTCTTTTGC
>CAVKTV010000086.1:0-8335 GCA_963659075.1 Lachnospiraceae bacterium
AGTAAGTAATACAGTATCATCTTTTGTTAATTGATTTTTTAAACCAAATGCAATCTGATTTAATGAATGGGATACGTTATGTGTATATACAACTTCCTTTGTATCACAATTGATTAATTTCGCTACAGATTTTCTAGTATCATCATATAAACGATCATTTAATGCAGCGATATCATAATCACCACGATGGACATTTGAAGTATGTTTTGTATAAAAATTCACTACAGAATCAATTACACATTGAGGCTTTAAACTCGTTGCTGCAGAATCTAAATAAACAAGATCTGGATTATTTTTGAACATTGGGAAATCATTTCTGATCTTATCAATATCTAGCATAATTCCTCCAATTTCTTCTGCATCTCTTCTTTTAACTTATTCTTTAGTTCTTCATTGTTTAATGTTTCTGTAATAGGCATCAAATAACCATTTGAAATCAAAGAAGTACATTGTTTTACAGAAAGACCTCTTGTCATCAAATAATACAATTGATCTTCATCTACTCTACCAATACTCATCGCATGAGAAGCCATAATATCATTTTCATCAATCAATAGTTCTGGAAGAATCATCGCATGACATCCTTTTTCAAAAGACAATGCACGACTTGTTTGATGGGATTGAGAACCATGAGCGCCTTTGATAACTTTACCAATGGCATCAATATTCAACTTACCATCTTTTAATACAACTGCGTAATTTTTCATATCGCCATATGTATGAGGTGCATAATTCACTACTTGAATGCGATAGTCTTTCTTACAATCGACTAATGTCGCACTAGAGACCAAAGCATTGGCACCTTGTTCTCTCAATGCCACAAAGCATTCTCTTTTTGTATTCGAACCATTACATTCACCATAGGCAACTGTAACATTCGCATCCCCTAATACTTCATGTGTTTCATCTGTTTCAATTTGTTTCGATGAATCATTCCAAAATAAATAGGATACATTTACATTTCTTTGCGCAAACGTTCTGATTTTAATTTTATTAGCTTGTTGGATACGTACAAATACATCACAATCATGTGAAGCATAAAAAGTCAGTTCAATATCACGATCTGTATCAATGATATATTCACTAAACCCTTCATTTAGTACAACATCCATATCAACATGGATATCTACCATACTTATTTACCTGCACTTTCTGCTGCAGTACGAACTGCACAAGTTCCAATTCCAGTAGATACTTTCTTCACATTATTTGCGACTTCAGAAGCTGGTTGAACATTATATTCTTGATAAATCCAATCATAACCTTCCGCATCGATTCTTTCAGCGAGTTCTGCACCACCTTCAACAACGATCTTTCCATTGACTAATACATGTGTAAATTCAGGTTTGATCAATTGATAGAATCTTTCATAGTGAGAAACAACGATCATACTCATATTAGATTCTTTTTTCATTTTATTTAAAGCATTCGCAACGATATGTAATGCATCAACATCTAATCCAGAATCAATTTCATCTAGCATACTTAAAGATGGTTTTAACATTTCCATCTGAACGATTTCGTTTCTCTTCTTTTCACCACCAGAAAATCCTTCATTTAAGAAACGATGGGCAAGATCCTCTTTCATTTCAAGATCTTTGATTGTAGATTCCATTTCTTTAATAAACTTAAATAAAGAAATTGGTTGTTCTCTTCTAACATTTAATGCGGCTCTTAAAAAATCAGAATTTGTTACGCCAGGAATTTCCTGTGGATATTGCATCGCTAAAAATACACCCGCAACACTTCTTTCATTAACAGGCATTTCTAGTAAATTCTTACCATCATACATGATACTTCCTTCTGTAACTGTATATTTAGGGTTTCCCATGATTGCTGCTAATAATGTAGACTTACCATTACCATTAGGTCCCATTAACGCATGCACTTCATTTTCGTTGACTGTTAAATCAACACCTTTTAAAATTTCTTTACCTTCAACCTCAACATGAAGATTTTTTATTTCTAAAGTTTTCATAATTACACTTCCTTTTATTTCCGGGGTTTATTTTAACATTTTATTTTTTTAATGTCTTGTAATGTGTTCAGATAACGTTCACAATCTTAAAATTGCTTTTAAGGAAGGCATGCAATATAATAAATAGGCTTATTTTAATAGGAGGATTTATGGGTAAATTCTTAAAAAAGAATTGGTTCGTAGTTCTAGTAGCTACATTGTTTATTGGTGTAGTTAGTTATTATATCTACGATACAAACAAGGGTAAATTAAAAGGAAAGAAATCAAATGGTGAAGATGTTGTTTATGAAATCAATGGACAAGATACAACAGCTTCTCAATTCTATGATGATTTGTATTCATCTAGTGGAACAAGTAGTGTAACTGCTTTATTCAAACAAGCTGTTGCGGATGCTGCTGTTAACACAACAAGTGAAATGAAAGACAACGCGAAAACACAAGCTGAATCAATCAGATCAAATTATGAATCTAACTATGGTTCAAGTAGTTATGAATCATATCTCGCAAAGGATCTTGCTTCTACAGGATTCGATGATCTAGAAGAATATTTGATTGAAGTACAAAAGATCAATCAAATTTCTGCAGAATATGCACAAAAGAATTTTGATGATCTAAGCATCCGTCAAATTTCTTATATCTTAGTTAAGTTTGAAGATAGTTCTGATCCAGCAGATGAACCAACAGAAGATGAACAAAGCAGAATGGACGCTGTTGATGCTGAACTAAAAGAAGGAACAGATTTCGCTACAGTAGCAGAAAATCATTCTGAAGATTCTTCTACTGCAAGTGATGGTGGTAACTTAGGCATTATTGATAAAAACACTACTTCATTAGATTCTACATTCTTATCTACTTCTTTATCTTTAAAAGAAGGTGAAGTTTCTGATTGGGTAAGAAGTGATTCCTTTGGATATTTCAAGATTATGTGTACTGCTTCTACACAAGAAACATTGGAAAGCAATAACACAGATTCCGATCCATATCTATCACTTGTTCAAAACTATGATACAACATTAGAAAACACAGCTATTTGGGAAAAAGCACAAGAATTAGGAATTGATTTCAAAGGAAACGATGAAATTGAAAAAACAATCAAAGCTGCATTTAATGTAACAGATGACGAAGATGATACAGATTCTGATACAAAGGCAACTGCTTCTCCTTCCGCAAGTGCAGAAGCTACTGCTAGTGCAACAACAGAAAGTGAGGAAGATAAATAATGAAAAATAAACATTACTTATTAGCTGCTGCATTGTTAGCATGCACTTCACTTGCTGGATGTACAGATGCACAAGCTAAATTAAAAGATTCATCCACTGCATTATTCTCAGTTGGAAAGAAAACAGTTACAAAAGGTGATCTATATTCAAAGATGAATTCATCATCTGGAGCTTCCGTTGTTACAAATAACGCAACAAAGGCTATCAGTTCAGCAGAAATTGAAATTACAGATGATATGCAATCTAGTGCTGAAAGCACATTAAAATCTTATAAGAGCATGTATGGCGATACATTCACAAGTTATTTGGAAAATAACAACATGAGCGAAGATGATTATTTAAATGATTATTTAATCCCTTCCTTACAAGCTGAACAACTTCCAAAAGCATACTTAGAACAAAACTGGGACAACGCCGTAAAGTTGTATACACCAGTTAAAGCAACGATCCTAGAGTTCTCATCTAGTGATGATGCACAAGCTGCATTAAGTGAATTGAAAGATGGTTCTAAAACTGCTAGTGAAGCTGCAAGTGGTCATAACTCTTCTTCAACTGGAGAAAGCACAATCTATACAATTGAGGATACAGATTTAGATTCAATTGTTAGAAGTTGCATTAACGCAAATTCACCAGATGATGGTTGGAGTGAAGTTCCAGCAAGTGATGGAAGCACATTCTATGTAGTTAAAGTTGATGACAACGATCCAGACAACTTCAAAGATGAATGCATTGAACAATTAGTATCTGTTTCCCAAGTAAAATCAGACGCCACAACATATTTCTTCAAGAAATATAAGTTCCATGTTTATGATAAGACAATCTATGATGCAATTGAAAAGGATTATCCTGATTATCTAGTACAAGATATGGAAGATGATTCTACTTCAACAACTACTTCATCATCAACATCTTCTTCTACAAATGAATAAGGTCAAAGAGAGAATTTAGTTCTCTCTTTTTTTATGAAATGGTATAATGGTCCATATATTTGGAGGATTTATTATGTGCATTTTTTGCGATATCATTGCAGGGAAAATTCCATCTTCAAAAGTTTATGAAGATGATGATGTATTAGCGATACTTGATGTATCACAAGTAACCTATGGTCATACACTTGTAATGCCTAAAAAACATTATGCAAATATTTTAGAAGCAGATGAAGATACAATTGTGAAATGTTCTAAAGTCATTTCTAGATTAAGTAAACAAATCGTTAAGAATACAGGTGCAGTTGGATGCAATGTATTGAATAATTGTGGAGAAGTTGCTGGTCAAACTGTTCCACATTTACATTTCCATATCATTCCTAGATATTCTAAAGATGACTGTGTTTCTTTCGAATTTAAAGAAAGTGAAAAGCAAGACCTCAACGAAGTTCTAGAAAAGGTAAAGGGTTAATTTATGCCAGCAGCTTTATATTACATGCATGATCCATTTGCACCAAAGCCAAACCGCCCTTCTCGTTTCGGAAGTGCTGTTGTAATATCTTGTGATGGTCAAATTTTATTAGAACATCGAAAAGACAATTTCCGTTGGGGAATTATTTCTGGTGATATCAAAGACACAGAAACATTTCAAGATTGTGCAATTCGTAGAACAATTGAAGAAACTGGTATTCATTTAAAGAATGAACAAGTTCATCGTTTAGAATTATTTGATGATCCTACAAGAATCGTATCATTCTTAGATGGAAATATTTATAGAGTCGTTCATATGGCATATTATGCAGAATTGAATGAATTTCCTACAACTGAAGTATCCAAGCATTCCATTGAATTAAAATGGATTGATCCAATGGAATTAGAAGATTATGAGATTGTTGTAACACATCAAGAAATATTAGAAGAATATTTCGCACAAAGAAATATTCAACACACAATGAAACGTAGTATTAGAGAACAATGAAATAAATAAGATCGAACAAATGTTCGATCTTATTTATTTACAATATAATCTTTCTAACATAACTTCTTGTGCTTTGTATTCAATTGTATCATCCAAAGGTTCTAGCTTTACATCTCCATATCTTTTTCTTAATGCACGCTTTAGAATTGCATCCGCAATATCTGGATTCTTTGGTAATAATGGCCCATGCATATAAGTCGCCAAAACTTGATCATTCATAAAACCTTCATAGCCACTATTCATTTTATTACCATGCCCTGATAACACTTTGGCAAAAGGTGTTGAAACATTCTTTGTTTGACCACCATGATTTTCAAATCCTACTGCTTTGAATGTTTTGCCATCCATTGTCGTTTCTACCGCAATATTTCCAATACATCTATCGTTTCGACTTCCCGCAATCGTATAGTAATCAAAGAATTTCAACCCTTCTACAACATTTCCATCTTGATCTTTATAATATTGACCAAATAATTGATAACCACCACAAATCAAAAGAAAAGCTGTATTATGATCCATTGCCTGTTGAATAGATTTTTTTCTTTGAATCAAATCTTCAAAAATTAGGTTTTGTTCTTTATCAGCTCCACCACCTAAAAAGAATAAATCATAATCATCTATATTTTTTTCTTCCCCAATCGTACAAGTATCTAATGTGACTTCAATGTTTCTTTTCTCTGCTCTTCTACGAAGAACCTCCGCATTTCCTTTATCACCATATAGATCCATTAAGTCATGGTACATCCATAAAATCTTCAAGTTCATTTGTGGCTCACCTTTCTTAGAATCGCTCTAGTAGAATGTAATGCTGTATAAGTTGCGATGACATGAGATGGTAAATTTGCCTGATCCAGCCATTCTATTGCCTTAGTCGCATCTTCTATAACAGTAATACGACCTTCTAGGCCTTCATATTTTAAACGTAATGCCATATCATATGCTCTTAAACCAGAACAGACAATGTGTTTTACTTCTGGTACATCAAGTCTTTCAAAATGTGCATCCCAGATCCATGATACGTCATGACCATCTTGATCATTATCATTTAAAAAGATACAAATATTCTTATCACCAGGTTGAGAAATAATATATTTCATAACTTCATTAGCACCTGTAGGATTTTTAACTAGATTAATGACACATGGTTGTTGTAAAGCATATTCTTCATTTCTTCCTTCTTTCATTTGGAAAGTTTTGAAGACTTGATTTGCAGCATTGAAATCTAGTTTTAATGTTTTCATAACAGTTAAAGTACAAGCACAATTATAGATTGCATAAATACTATTGATAAAATTATGGAACTTTTGATCATTTACCGTAAATGTTTCATTCTTATAATCAATACTTGTTACTTCAATATCAGGTTGAATCTTACCAAATCCATCATTTTCACAAACGAATCTTCCAATATGAGAATATTGATAATATGCATATTCTAAAGGTTTACCACATCTTGGGCAGAATTTACCTTCACTTGCCTCATCTGTTTTATCCTTTGATACATCATTACGATCTACAGAGAATGTATGAACATTAGCGGATAAGGCAGTATCTGCGATACGTAATGTATTTGGATCATCTCCATTCAGAATGATATCTCCTGTAAAATCTTTTGTAACTTCTTGAATCTTACGAATGATTGTTTCCATTTCGCCAGCACGATCTAATTGATCACGAAAGAAATTATTTACAACCAAATGTGTAGGATGTAGGTTCTTAAATTGACGATAAAGTGTTAATTCGTCTACTTCAATGACTGCCGCATCTGCTTTGAGGTGAAAATGAGAATCTGAATTAGAAGCTAATAAAGTTGCGATACCAACATTCAAATTATCACCTCTGCGATTATTCACAACATTTAATCCAGCAGCACGTAATGATTCCGCAATCAAATTAGAAGTTGTTGTTTTTCCATTTGTTCCAGTTACTAAAACAACGATCTTTGGCATTTGAAATTTCTCTATGAAATGAGGGTCCATTTTCAATGCGATTTCACCCGGAAAACTACCACCTCTTCCAGCTTTAGAAAGGATAGAATGTGCAAATTGTACAATTTTCAATCGAATACTCATAATGACCCCTTTGGCTTATAAAACTGCCTATTTTCAAACTGGAACATACGACTTGTCCATTGACCTGGTTTCACACCATCTAATGCTTGTTTTAAAGAAGTTAATCTTGCATCCATATTATCAATTAAATACAATGCTTCAGCTTCAATTAACATAGGTGCAACTGGAGAACCAAATTCAAGTTTTCCATGATGTGAAAGAATCATATGATGCATTAACAATGTTTCTTCTTGATTTTCTAACCCTAACTTTTCAGCCACTTCAGAAAGCCATGCATTCGCAATAGAAATATGTCCTTCTAATTTACCAGCCAATGTATATTCTGTTGTTACTGGTCCTGATAATTCTGCAGTTTTCCCTACATCATGAATCAAAGCTGCAGATACCAACAAATCTCGATTCAATTGTGAATAATGCTTGCATAAGTCATTGGCAATCGTAGCCATAGATAAAGAATGATCTGACAAACCACCCTTCCATCCATGATGAATCTTACTCGCTGCAGGAAATGTATAATACTTATCTCCAACGTACGCTAACATACCTTCCACTAACTTTCTATAAGTTTCATTTTGGATGGATTGAATCAAATCATCTGCGAGATTTCGTCTTTCACTTTCACTGTAATCAGAAGAAATCACAAAATCTTCTAAGTTGATTTCACTTTGTTCTACAGGTTGTACATGATTAACTCTGAGTTGTAATTTATCTTTATATAAAAGAACTTCAAATTGGAACATCAATATTTTTCCAGTTTGTACCAAAGCTTGGTCTGCTTCTTTCACATCCCAAAACTTTGCATCAATACTTCCTGAACTATCTTGTAATGTCATTGATAAATATGGTGATCCTTTAGAAGTAGCACCATTTTTAACATCCTTTACTAAAAAAGGCTGTATTAATTTCATATGTTCTTTTAATTCATTGATCTTTATCATTCTCACCACTCCATTTCATCCATCATCACATAAATATCTTCTGTCGCATATCCTTGTGCCATACAATATCGAAATACATGATTTTTTAATTCTGTAGATTGATATTTCTTTTCATATCTCTTTTTCGCTTTCATACAACACTTTGATAGATTACTTAATTCTTTTGATTCTATCTTTGTATAATCTATCTTTTCAGACACTTTTTTTGCTAATGTATAACGA
>CAVKTV010000087.1:0-8323 GCA_963659075.1 Lachnospiraceae bacterium
CTTTAACACCTTCTGTACTTTCCACATGTGCTGAAACGATATACCCTAATTCATGTGCTTTTTCACAACAAGCTTTGACCATCTTAGGATCCATCTTTAATTGTCCTGGAACACCTTTTTCTTTTGCGTCCATGACACCACCTGTAATCATCAACTTAATAAGATCAACATTTTCATTTTTTAATTGATCAATGAAATCCAATGCTTCATCGATTGTGTCACATGCTTTTGCGACACTTCCTGCCATATGACCGCCCTTAACAGATACGGCAGTATTACTACATAAAATTCTAGGACCAACTAACTTACCTTGGTTGATTTTATCTCGTGTTTGAGAGTCTAATGCACGTAGACCACCAACTGTTCGAATGGTTGTAACACCTGACATCAATTCAATTTGTGCGTATTTTTCAACGAGCTTTCTTGCGACGTATCTACCGATTGCGGTAGCGAAAACTTGTTTGACGAGCTTTTCGTTATCTCTTTGTTTCTTTTGCGGTTTACCATTACCCGCAAGATGAACATGCATATTGATAAGACCAGGCATCAAATATTGTTCCTGTAGATCAATCACTTCATAGTTTGGATCAAGTGCTTGATCTGTAGTTACTTTAATGATTTTTTCACCATCTACATAAACACTACCTTTTGTAGGCTTCATATCTTCTGTGCCATCTAAAATAAAACAATTTGTGAATACATATTTTGACATAAACATAACCTCTTAATTAATACTATTATATGGGAAAAAGAATGTTCTTGGAATGGTGTGGTAAAATGTATATACATTTAGGAGATGGATTTCATGAAAAAAATCATTGGAGTTAGTTTAGCTTTAAGTTGTTTATTAACAGGATGTAGTGCGAGTGTTGTATCAAGTAATGCAGAACCAGAATCAACACCTGTTCAAACAACTAAAACACCAGAAGAAAAAGCAGAGGAGTATGCAAGTACGATGGATCTACAATCAAAAATAGAACAAATGATCATGCCTGCTATTCGTAATTGGAATGGTGAAGGTTTTACGGAAATGAATGATGAAGTAGAAAGTATGCTAGAAAAGTATCATTTTGGAGGCATCATTTTATTTGCGGAGAACTTTGCGGATAATGAATCTGTTGTAAATCTTACACAAGGTTTACAAATGGCGAATGCGAATGGTGGTGGTATTCCATATATGTTGAGTATTGACCAAGAGGGTGGTTATATAACACGCTTGCAGTTTGGAACAAGTACGGTTGGTAATATGGCACTAGCTGCTAGTGGAAAAACAAAATATGCGAAGAAGAGTGCGAAAATCATTTCTTCTGAATTAAAAGCTTTAGGTTTGAATTTGGATTTCGCGCCAAGCGTAGATGTGAATTCCAATCCTGCCAATCCTATCATTGGAGTTCGTGCATTCTCAGATGATCCTGAAATCGTTACGGAATTTTCAGAAGCATATTTAAAGGGACTTGCTTCTAATAATGTCATTGGAACGATCAAACATTTCCCAGGACATGGGGATACAGATACAGATTCTCATACAGGATTACCTAGAATTGATCGTACAAAGGAAGAAGTAGAAAGTACGGATCTAGTTCCATTTAAGGAACTAATTGAAAGTGGAAAAGTTGATATGGTCATGAGTGCACATATTCAATTTCCACAGATTGAAACTGAAACATACACAAGTATCAAAGATGGTTCCACAATCAATTTGCCTGCGACTTTATCTAAGACATGGTTGACTGACATTCTAAGAGGCGAATTAGGCTTTGATGGTGTTATCATTACAGATTCTTTACAGATGGATGCGATTGCGGAAAATTTTTCTACACGTGATAGTGCGAAACTTGCCATCAATGCTGGTGTGAATATATTGTTGATGCCAGTTGAACTTGAAAATGTTGATTCTATGAATGCGATGGATGCTTATATTCAAGATATTGTAGATATGGTGAATGATGGTGAAATTGATGAATCATTGATTGATGAATCTTGTAAGAAAATCATTGCGTTGAAATATCAAAGAGGCATTATGGATGAAACGTATTCTGAAGAAAAAACAGAGAATATGTTAATGAATGTCAATTCTTTGGTTGGAACAGAAGAATCTCATGAAGTAGAAAGAGAAATTGGTGATGATTGTATTACGGTGTTAAAGAATGATAATGATACATTACCTTATACAGTTGGCGAAAATGAGAATGTTGTGATGATTTCTACAAATGATGCACAAAAAAATATATTAGATCATGGATTTTTGGTGTTAAAAGATGAAGATATCATTGATTCTAGTGTGACACTTCAAATTGTAAATGAAAATTATGGAGAAAATTACGAAGATTGTATGAATGCGATCAATCAGGCAAATGTATTGATCGTTACAAGTACATTGGATGCAAGTTCACAATTAGATACGACTCAGTCAGATCGTATTCGAAATGTACAAGAATATATTTCTAAGGCAAAATCATTAGGAATACCAGTGATTGTGATTTCTTCCAAGATTCCATATGATGCTGCTTTACTACAAGAAGCAGACGCAATCGTATGTGCGTATAATTCAAAAGGCGCAACAAATGTAGATGATCTCTATAATCCAATCGCTACATATTCTGTAAACCTTATGTGTGCAGAAGATATTATCTTTGGATCAGCGAAACCAAAAGGAACATTACCAGTGAATATTCCAAATGTTGAAAATGGTCAATTTACAAGTGATATCTTATATGAAAGAGGAACAGGCGTAACTTGGTAAAAAATAACGACTGTAAGCGTTTTTAAGATGAATTGTTCTTTTATAGTGCATATTAGAATGATAAAATCTTATGGCACGGAGGGGCGTTCATGAATTTTCTATTATTTATATTAGGATTAGCACCAATTATTTGGTTGGCTATAGCGTTGATGGTTTTTAAATGGCCTACATTTAAAGCAGCGATTGGTTCTTTAGTGATTTCTATTGTTTTATCAATCTTTGTTTGGCATATGAATGTATTAGATACGGCAAGTGCCGGACTAGAAGGAATGTTGATGGCGATTTGGCCAATCATTATTGTAATTCTAGCGGCTGTATTTACATATCGTTTATCTTTAAGAACAGGTGGGATGGAAGTAATCAAATCCATGATTACTTCTTTCTCTACAGATAAAAGAGTATTGGTTTTATTAATTGCTTGGTGTTTTGGTGGATTTATGGAAGGCATGGCCGGATTTGGTACTGCTGTAGCGATACCTGCCAGCATGTTAGTATCTTTGGGTTTTGATCCTTTATTTTCATGTTTAGTTTGTTTGGTGGCAAATGGAACACCAACTGCTTTTGGCTCAATTGGAATTCCAACCGTTACACTCGCAAATCTATTGTCTTTAGAAAATACAACGTTATCTTTTATGACAGCGTTACAATTAGCACCATTTATTATCTTATCTCCAATTATCATGGTGATGATTACAGGTGGTGGTTTGAAAGGATTGAAAGGTGTTTTACCTATTACACTCATGAGTGGTATTGGATTTGTTATTCCAGAAATCATCATTGGTAAATTTGTTGGGGCAGAACTGGCAGTAGTTGTTGGATCTGTTGTATCTCTACTCATTACGATTTTAATGGCGAAAACAGTAAAACCTGATCCTGAGTATCAAGTTGAAATAGAAAACAAAGAAAAGATTACAGCACAGAAGGCATTGCTTGCTTGGTCGCCATTTATTATGATCTTTGTATTCTTGTTATTAACAAGTAAGCTTGTAACACCAGTGAATACTTTCTTAGCACAATTTTCTTCTAGTATTTCTGTATTTACTGGAGAAAACGCAAATACGATTACATTCTCTTGGATCAATACACCAGGTGTTTGGATTTTCTTATCCGCAATCATTGGTGGTTTACTACAAGGGGCAAAAGGAAATGATTTTCTCATTGTATTAAAAGAAACATTCTTACAAATGAAAGAAACAATGATTACAATGATTTCTGTACTTGCTTGTGCGAAGATCATGGGATATTCAGGAATGATTTCTTCCATATCAGCATTCGCAATTGGTACAACAGGTGCTTTATATCCATTATTCGCACCATGGATTGGTGGTTTAGGTACATTCGTTACGGGATCTGGAACAAACTCAGGTGTTCTATTTGGTGCAGTACAAAAGAGTGCAGCGGATACATTGAATGTTGATCCTTATTGGATGGTATCTTTAAACTCATTAGGTGTTGCGGCAGGTAAGATGTTATCTCCTCAATCCTTAGCGATTGCGTTAAGTTCTGTAGATGCGAAAGGACAAGATTCTAAATTAATGAGTCAAATCATGCCATATGGAATCTTCTTCTTAATATTAATGAGTATATTAGGAATCGTTGGAGCGAATTTATTATAAAAATGAACTGGGAATGAGAAATCATTTCCAGTTTTTGGAAATATCATCTTTGGTTTGATTTGTAAGGTAAGATACAAACAAATAAAGGAGAAGATGATATGAAAAAAGTAATGGTATTAGTAGCGGAAGGATTTGAAGAAGGAGAAACATTCGAAACGATTGATGTTTTGAGAAGATGTGGAAACGATTGTGATAGTGTGGGATTAACACAGAAACAATGTACAGGTTGCAATGGTATTACAGTTCTAACAGATTTTGTTTTAGAAGAAGTTGATTCAAATCAATATGATATGGTCGTACTTCCTGGAGGAATGCCAGGAGCAGAAAATCTAAAAAATGATCAAAGAGTATTAGAAATTGTTCAAAAATTCAATGAAGAGAAAAAATATGTTTGTGCGATTTGTGCAGCTCCAATGGTGCTAGCAGAAGCTGGTATTTCTAGTGGAAGAACATTAACAAGTTATCCATCAGATAAATATAGAGCGTTATTTAAGAATGCAAATTATGTAGATGATCAAATTGTTGTGCGTGATGGTAACCTCATTACTTCTAGAGGTCCCGCAACGGCATTTCCATTTGCGTATGCTTTAGCGGAAGTTTTAGGTGGTAATGTAGAAGTAGTGAAGGAAAGAATGTTGTATAACAAACTTGTCCAAAGCTATCAAATCAACTAATATTAATTCATGAAAACATCAAAGATATCTGTTGTTATATTAGGTTATTTACAAGCCTCCCAAAAAGATAGTACAAACGCAATTCTAGCTTCTTATTTATTGGAAAATATGAATGAGAGTGGAAATTTATCCATCAAAAAAATTGCGGAAGATTGTCATGTTGGTATTGCGACTGTTTCACGATTTGTGCGTGATTTAGGAGTTGCGAATTTTAGTGAATTCAAAGACTTGTTAGATGAAGAATATAATACATTTTCTAGATGTGATTCTTATGAAGAACTTTATAATAGCTACGCTATATCAACAGAAGCGTGTTTACGATCCATTGATCAAGATGAAATCAATTCATTATGTGAATCTATACATGCCTCAAAAACAGTATATGTATTTGGCTTATTGAAGGCGAAATCTGCCGCAATTCAACTACAGGCAGATTTATGTTCTTTAGGGAAACCAGTATTGACCTTTGCCTCAACTAACGAACAAATGAAATGCATTGAACAAGCTTCAACAGATGATTGTTTGGTTTTATTTTCAGATACAAGTCGTTATTTTGGATATTTTGATGTTAGAAAAATAAAAGATCATATTTCTCAATTGAATATATGGATGATTGGAAGTGGAAAAGCACCTGATTTTATAAAACATCATATCATTTATGAAAAACCCAAAGTCGCTATAACACATCCAATACAATTGTTATTTGTAGCGGATATGATTTCACAATGTTATGCGAAGAGGTATTGTAATGAAAACAACTGATTTAGTATGCCCTATTTGTGGCGCAGAATTTAAAGACACCGATAAAAGTAAACTGATATGTCCATATTGTGGTGGTGTTCTACTAGTGAAAAGAAAAGTAGCTATCAAGAAATATAAAACTATGAGAAAATAGAACCATGAAAGTTTTATTTGTGAATACAAGTGAAGAAGAACATGGTCTAACTGAAAAAGGGATTTTTGAATGTTCAAAAGTCCTAGAAGAAAATGACATAGAAACGGAAATCCTTTGGGCCTATCCAAGTATTCATGCATGTACTTCTTGTGGGAAATGTTTGAAAAGAAGATCTTGTATTTGGGATGGTGTAGTAAATAATATCGCTCAAAGAAAGGATTCTTTTGACGCACTTGTAGTAGGTGTAGATGTCATTTTTAATGAACCTAGTAAATCAGCAATTGATTTTATGGAATGCTTATTTCGCAGTTGTAATGAAGCGTATATTTCTAAGATTGGTGCTGTGATTTTATCTTCTAAAAATAAAAATACAGAAAAAGCGTATCAAAGAATGAATGCGTATTTTTCTGCTTCTTGTATGCCTGTTATGAGTGGCAGATACTACAACACGATCATAGAAGAAGATTTTGAAGAAATGAAAGTTCTAGGAAAGAATCTTTCATGGATCTTGAAATGTATTTACTTAGGAAATCAACAAGGTATTAAAAATGATATACTTCCAAATAAACTTGATGAATTTATGAAGGGAAGATAATGTAAAATAGTAGTAGAAATGAGGTATATATGAGCTATCAAGAAACATATCAAGAATGGTTAGAACATCTAAGGGATGAATCATTAAAACAACAATTAGTAGATATCAAAGATGATGAAGTAGAAAAAGAAGATCGTTTCTATAAGAATTTATCTTTTGGTACTGCAGGACTTAGAGGGAAAGTTGGTGCAGGAACAAATCGTATGAATATGTATACGGTTGGTAAGGCAACACAAGGTGTTGCGCAATTCATCATCAAACATGGTCAAGATGCAATGGATAAAGGTGTTGTAATTGCACATGATCCTAGACATTTCTCTAGAGAATTTTGTGAATTAGCTGCTGGTATTTTTGCGGCAAATGGCATTAAAGCTTACACTTTCCCATCATTAAGACCAACTCCAGAATTGGCTTTTATGATTCGTAAACTTGGAACAACGGCTGGTATTAATATTACAGCTTCTCATAATCCAAAAGATTACAATGGGTATAAAGCATATTGGAATGATGGATGCCAAGTATCTAGTGAAATTGCGGATGGTATGGAAGCAGAAATTAATTCTGTTGATATTTGGAATGGTGTAAAGACTTCTTCTTATGAGGAAGGTGTAAAGAGTGGAAAGATCATTGTTTTAGGTGAAAAAGAAGATCGTGAATATTTAGATAAGATTGAAGGCTTAGCGATTCATAGTGGTGATGAAATTGATTTGTCGATTCCACTTGTTTATACACCACTTAATGGATGTGGTTCTATTCCATTTAGACAAATGTTAAATGATCGTGGTTTTAATAATTGGAAAATCGTTCCAGAACAAGAACAACCAGATCCTGATTTCACAACGGTTGGTTATCCAAACCCAGAAGATCCAAAGGCATTTGCGTTAAGTGAAAAATATGGTAGAGAATTTGGTGCAGAACTATTAATGGCAACTGATCCAGACTCTGATCGTTTTGCGATTGAAATTCGTGATAATGATGGAAACTATGTTCCTTTAAATGGAAATCAAACAGGTTACTTATTGGTAAATTATGTTTTAGAAGGACATCAATCTGCAGGTACATTACCTTCTAAAGGTGCGATGGTGAAATCTATTGTTACTTCTAACTTATCTACAAAGATTGCGAAAGCGTATGGTGTAGAAATGTTTGAAACATTAACAGGATTTAAAAATATTTGTGGTAAGATTCCTTATCTTCATGAACATGGTTATACATATTTATTTGGATATGAAGAAAGCGTTGGATATGCTGGATGTGAAGATATTCGTGATAAAGATGGTATTTCTGCAGGTATGTTAGTAGCTGAAGCTGCTGCGTACTATAGAAAGCAAGGAAAGACATTGTGGGATGTTCTTCAAGAAATCTATGCGAAGTATGGATATACTTGTGAAGAAGGCGTAAATATTATTTTAGAAGGTATTCCTGGTAAAGAACGTATTGATCGTATGATGAAGTGGATCAGAAATGAAAAACCAACACAGATTGGAAAGTATCATGTAGATCATATCATTGATTATATTGATGGTTATGAAGATCTACCTCCACATAATGCGTTACGTTTCTATATTGATGATGATACTTGGTTCGCCATTCGACCAAGTGGAACAGAACCTAAGATCAAGATGTATTTCTATTCAACAGATACATCTATGAATGGGGCAAAACAAAAGAATGAAGAAATTAAGAACGCAGTATTAGAAATGATTCATTCCGTAAAATGAAACACATTAGAAGCATGATCATTTGACGCAGTAAAATTAGTTGGGGTTGAGAAGGATTTGGCAACGAAATAACTTGTGG
>CAVKTV010000088.1:0-8279 GCA_963659075.1 Lachnospiraceae bacterium
GTTCCAATATAGATCTTTCTTTCTAAATCAGGATTAGAATCATCATTTACTCTCCAAGGATGATCGATTTCAATCAAATTACCAAAGAAATTAGCAATCTTCTTAGCAATTGGTACATCCTTATAAGCATAATATCCACCTGCTTTATATTGTTTTACAGTCCAACCATCAGCCTCATATTGAGCTGCGATTTCCTTAATATAAGTTGAATCATTTTGATTACAAGCATCAAAATTGTCAGCAGCAAATGCTTTACACATGTCTGCTTGTTCCTCAAAAGTAATATACCCTAAACGTTCATAAGCTGTATTTTTGTAACGTTCTTTATCGTCTGCTTTACCACCTAACTTCTGATAAGTTGCATCATTTTTGAAAATCAAATGACGTGGAATCAATGTATAAATCATTATCATCGCTAAAACAGTAACAATAAACGCAGAAAAAATTGCACGAACAATACGTCCCCATACATATTTCTTCATAAATGCCTCCTTTCACAAAGATATTTTCTTCATTTCTTAAAACGCATGATAAGGAGGCCTAGCCTTCTAGCCCCCTTATCATTTTTTCGTTATCAATAAATCTTACTTACGATTATTCGCCAGTAGAATGATCAACCTTGTTGTCTTCTACCTTTTCTTTCTGCCATGTTTCATAAGCAGCATCGTATTCTTCCTTAGTAATAGCATCCTTGTTGATAACCATGCCCTTGAACTTAGAGGACTGATATGCACCAGAGAATGGTGTTACTCTAGAAATAGTGTAGTTAACACTTGAAGTTTGAGATTGAATTGGAATGAATAGAGCGTTGTCTAATAAGTAAGCTTCAGCCTTAGCTTCTGCTTCATAACGAGCATCCATATCATCTGTAATAGCATAAGCTTCTTCAAGCATTGATTGATATTCTAATAATCCAGATTCTTCGATAGCAGCATCGTTATCCTTGTTATCTTGATCATCATCATATTCATTTGATTGATAGAAATTCAAAGCCATTGAGTTATTTGTAACATCACCGTCAACTGGTGAGAAGATGTTCAAATATGTCTTTGGATCTACATAGTCAGCACCCCAACCTGTTGAAGTTGAGATATCCCAACAACAATCTTGTGGTCCTGTAGCTGTGTAAGAAGATGCCATATAGTCATCATCAGAAACAGAGTGAACAACGATATCGATGTAATCTGTACCGATTGATTCTTCAATAGATTGTTCTAGAGAAGCTGCTTGTAGAGGTAGAGATGCAGAAGCATCATCTGTTAACAAGTCAACAACGATTGGGAATGAAACGCCTTCAGCCTTTAATTCCTTAACAGCTGCTTCCATTTCTTCCTTAGCCTTAGCTGGATCATAAGTAGAATCTTGACCTTCGCTTAGATCAATAGAAGAATCTTCACTAGCTGCTTGAACAAGTTCACCATAAGAACTACCATCAGAAGTTGATACGAAGTTCCATGGACATTCAATAGAACGGATTACCTTTTCAGCAATGGACTTATCCATTACAGTTGACATATAAGCAACTCTATCTAAACCGAACTTGATTGCTCTTCTGAAATGTGTATTTAGAAGAGCCTTCTTTGTATCAGCTTGTTGAGCTGTTGTCTTAGAAGAGTTATCGAAATTTGTTCTGTTTAAGTTGAAGTTAATTCCGAATGTATAACCGTTTTGTAGTGGGTTATAAGCATAATCAGCATATTGTTCTAGATAAGAATCGAAATCCTTAGCAGATGTTAACAATGTTGCTTGATAGTATGGATTTTCATCATATTCGAATCCCTTAACTGTAGAAGCTGGATCAGAACCATCATCATATACACGTGTTACATTTTCAACATATACATGTTCAGCATCCCAGTAGGATTCATTCTTGTGCATCTTTTGAGAAGACTTAGAAACAAGTTCATCTAAGATATAAGCACCATTATAAAGAATGGAAGAAGGATCAGATGTATTACCATATCCACAATCTGTGTTATCAGGTGAACCTAATTTACAACCATCACCTTGGGATTCCAAGAATTCTCTATTTACTGGCCAGAATGAGTTGTTAGCAACTACTGTATAGAAATAAGGAGTTGGATTACTTAATGTATATTCAACAGTCTTATCATCAACAGCCTTAACGCCAACCTTTTCCCATTCAGCATCTGATTTATCAGATTTACCATATGCAGATAAGCCATCAACATAAGCTTCTGCGATAGAAAGTGTTGGTCCTTGGAAGTCAGATAAGTGACGTAATGCAGTTACGAAGTCGTCTGCAGTAACATCAGCATATTCTTCACCAGTGTTTGTTACCCACTTAGCATCTCTTAAGTGGAATGTCCAAACAGTCTTGTCATCGTTAGATTCCCAGCTTTCTGCTAGAGCACCAACGTAGTTGTTGTAGCTGTTTGTTTCTGTTAAACCATCAACAAGGTTTGTTGTAATTTGAGCGTCAGATGCATTTTGAGACATCTGCCAGTCAAGTGTTTGTACATCAGCTGTAAATACATAATATGCATCTTCTGATGATGTTGTTGTGGATCCATTTGTTGCAGTTGAACCACTTGTTCCTGCAGAACAGCCTGCAGCAAGAAGAACTGCCATGGAAGCACATAAAATCTTCTTCATATATTTTTCCCTCCAAAAGTACTTACTATTTTGCCGTACATTCATATTCAAATCAAGTCAATTGTGTAATTTTCGTGAAAGATTTCAGATGAAATTATGAAATAAATGAAAATTTTTCATAAATATGACTTGTACTCAAATAAATACACTTGTATTTCATACAATTACAAATATTTGTAGTATTTACAATTTTCATCGTTTTCTTTTAGAAATCCATTGTTCTCTAAGAATGAACTATCATTACTCATCGCATATACTTTTTTATATATCATTACAAAAAAAGTGCTACACATCTGTGCAACACTTCTAATTATTAGTCAGCTAATGTTCCAAATGGATCCCAAGGAGCAACTTTAGTAGGTTCTTCTTTTAATGCAGCGAGTGCTTTTTCACTTAAGAACTTCTTGTTTACTGCTACAACATACATGTATTTATCAAACCATGTATCACTACCAATGAAGTATCCTTTATTGGCAATATCTTCACCCCAAGAGTTTTCAATCTTCCATCTATTTGGTTTTCCGTCTTCACCAATATTAACACCAGTAAACATCATAGCGTGGTTCATTGCGGATTGATGTGCATCCAACATTTCTGCCTTTGTCATAGATAAATCAATATCTAATGTATTTTCATAATCATATTGTTTATCATCCCATAGACCTGTTTGTCTATCACCATCAGCACCACAATCACATCCAAACCATACTGGTTCACCACTCTTTAATTGTTCTAATGTTGCTTGTTTGAATTCATCTAGTGGAAGATTCAACATGCAGATAGGATTACCATTAACTACATTTCCTAAATACTCAACTGTATATGTCTTATAGTATTCTTTGTTACTTGTTGGTGCGTTGATGCAGTTAATATAATCATCAATATCACTGCCTAAATATTCTTCATAGAATTGTTTAGGTGTTACATGATATTCTGCGTGATGTTTTTCATCAGCATCTACATATTCAAATGTAAATTCTTGTGGAGGTAGTCCAAAACAAGAAGCACATAGAGAATAGATTTCTTTTAATGCTTGTGCTTTTAATGCAGGTACATCATTCTTATCTGCTTTTCTAGAATCAATAACAAACTTTCTCAATCTCTTATTCAATAGACCATTCATTGTTCTTGTATGAGAAGATTGATATGTTTCTGGCATTGCACTCTTTGGACATAGACCATATTTCTTTACTAAAGATTGAACCATGTTCCATTGTCCACCATCACCAACTGCCCAATCTAATAAATATCTCATCTTTTCAGAATCAATTGGATTGTCAATTTCTTGTAATGCACATTCCATGAACCAGTTTGCTTTTTCTAGTTTGTCATAAAACGCAATATAATTTTGTGATAATTCAAATTCTTTAATGTTATATTTTTTCGCAATCTTTTCTCTCAAAAAGTTCATAGAAGAGAAGATCCAGCATCTACCAGATGCTTGTTGATTTGTAGCTTTCATTGTTTTTAGATCAATGGAAAATACATTAGGATTCTGGCCTTCTGCGTCAAATACTCTAGAAATTGTATTTAAATCATTCTTTGTTAGTGCGTTTCTAACAACTCTAGCTTTAGAATCTGCTTCATAATTTGTACGTAATTCATTTAATAATGTATTTGAAATTTCATTCATCATTCATACCTCTTTTCTCACTAGCCACTATATTAGCACAGAATAAAACGCTTATTCGTTTCAACTGTTTGATATAACTAACCAATTTATATTTCTAATGAAAATATTTTCATTAAGAAATGATTAAATTTTTAAAGATAAAATATTTTGGACCTTTGTAATGTGATGTTGTTGCGATTTCTTTAGAGAAAGCAACATCATTCATTGCTTCATAGATATTTCCTGAGATAGAGAAACCTGTTAATGGAATATATTTTTCTCCATCAAAATAACGTGCTAATCGAACTTCACCTCCAAAGTAACCGGATTGATTTTCTAATTGTGGTGCAGAGAAATGATCAATGATCAAATGTGGTTGTTTAGATTCGATTCCATTATTTGTTATTAATTCTGCAACAGGATATGTTCCTGTTGGATTTTCTTGTTTCAAATAATGTCCATATTGAATATCACCATGTAATTGTTTTAGTACACCATCTTCTATGATCTTTGTTTCTTTTAAGATCATACCATGTTCATCAAAGTTACTAGAAGCATTCGCTCCATCAATACAACCTTTTAGGATCAAATCAAATGTAGTATTGGATACAGGTTTATTACATACATAATGATTTGCGTGTGTAACGTTAGAAATATAAGAAGTATTTTCTTTTAAATTTCTAAGAATCAAATCATTCATTTCACCATACATATATACTGGAACAGTTGTATCAATATTAACTTCACTTAATTTTTTAGCTTGTCCTCTTAAAGAAGCTAAATAGAGAATATCTTCAATTTCTTTTTTAATAGATTTAGCATCAAATTGATTATTTCTATAATACTTATATAATTCATATTCTTCTTTTCCATCACTACATGTAGGAATAGTTTCAAATTCAATGGACAATTTACTTTGTGTATCTTTTACATCATTAGAATTTAAGAATTCTTCTTCATTAATAGATACAAATATTTCTGTTGCGTTTAACCATCCATTTTTATGATTGATCTGCATGATTACATTACCAACTTCTAAAGCGATATCATTCAAAGAAATAGAAGTATCTGTATCAACATGAATTTGTTGATTCTTCGCTAGTGGATACCAAGGATTTAAAGCAGTTTGTGCTTTTGAAATCGCAGAATCAATTTTCTTTTGGAGAGATTCTAAATCATCTGCACTTGTAACAACGATAGAACTACTACCTCTTTTATCTTCTATATCTTTATAGATTGTAATTGTGATGTTTTCTGTATGAACGACACGATTCAATTCCATCTTTTTCTTCACAAAGAATAATTCACTAGAATGTTTTGTTTGATGATTGACTTCATAATCAGAAATATTTGGATTTGATTTTAATACTGTAAGAATATCTTCCATCTTCATCATGATAACTTCGCTCTTCCTTTCAAATGTGGTCCTCCATCAGATACAAACACCCACTCTTTATGACCTTTTCCACACATGCCAGATCCATAAACATGTAATTCATCAGAAACCATTGTTATAGATGATAATAAGTCAATAACACTTCCAGAAATCACAACTGGTGCTACGATATTATCTGTTAATTTTCCATCACAGATTTCTATTGCGTAACCAGCAGTACATTGAATTTGCCAGTTCTTAGGATCTTCCATACCATTATTTGACTCACACAAGAAATAACCATGTTTGATAGATTTGATCATATCCTCAAGTTTATCAGTTCCTTTATCAAAGAATGTATTTGTCATTCTTGTATAAACTTTTCTTTTATAGGATTCTCTTCTTCCATTTCCTGTAGGTTTTGTGCCTAATTCCATTGCACTCAAACAATCAGAAATACCTGTTTGAAGTATTCCATTTTTAATGATGTTTGTCTTCGATGCTTCTACCCCATCATCATCAAAGAAATATGAGGCTGCAGATAAACAAGAAGATGCACCATCAAACATATTTACAACTTCACTAGCGACTGGTTTTCCTACATATTGAACAGCCTTCGCTCTTTCCTTAACAAACATATCCATTTCTACACCATGTCCAAATGCTTCATGCGCAATCAAACCAGATACTGCAGGATCTGTAATAATGTCATATGTTCCAGGTACGATTGATTTTGCGTGTAATAATTTTAAACAAATATCAATGACATGATCTTTATCTGCTTCTAACTTATCTAATACAAGTGACGTATCTACTTCTCCTTCAGAAGTAAAATCCATCTTGATGATATCGCCTTCTCTAGCGATAACTTGCATCATTGCGTTACACCAATCATACTTTTGATCCAAACATTTATGATTGGATACAAAGATCTTTGAAGTTTCCCGTTTGGTATAAACACAACCTACTTGAATGACTCTTTCATCTTTTTGATGTGCATAATCTTTAATCGATACTAACTTATCATAAATACTAGAATCATCCATACTTGTAGATTCTTCTCTTTCATAAGATTCTTCGTGGTCTTTTTCTTCTAAACAAGGAATAGAAGCCGCAAATGGTGTAACGATAGACATTTCTTCTATCATCTTTTTTATATCTAATCCACGAATATCATCGCATGAATACTCACTGTAATGTCCATCTTTATACGCTTTAACAACAAATCCACATTCATTATCTAATTCATTAATAGAACTAGATGTTGTTGTGACTAAGATTCTTTTTGTTTTGACATAATTCCCTAAAACACTGACATATTCATAAGTATGCATTAACTCTTCTACAAGTTTTTTCGCATCAGGAATACGTGACTTTAAAAATGTATTGATCATACTACCTCTCTTTATTTGAAATCAACGTTTAAATCACCAACTGTTGATTCTAACTGAATCAATTTTACGCCTGTTCCATATTCTTTGGAATGGAACATCTTATCTGTCTTAACAGTATAGTTATCTCTGATATCTCTAACTTCTACATGAATATCACCACTAACTGTTTCTCCATGTAATTGATCGAAGGATGCTTCTTTCACATGAATATCTCCAGATACCGCATCAATATCAATCTTTTCACTTTCTGTCTTTTTGACTTTAATATCACCAGATACACAATCTACATCAATATGATTGATCTTACATTCTTTGATCTTATTATCGCCAGAAACAGTTTCTAAGTTTAATTTATCCGCAACAATTCCTTGTAATGTAATATCACCAGAAACGATTTCTAAATGTAATTTCTCTAATGCATATCCAAACGGTACTTGAATATCAACTTTTGCCTTTTTAAATCCAAAGAAGAAATTATGTTCTTGTTTCTTTTCTTTGATTGTTAATACACCATCTGTATCTGTAATCGTAAATCTCTTTTCGTCTGTATAATTTACTTCTACATCTGTTACATTCGCTTCAATAATAGATAAATCAGCACTAATGAGTTCTGTATTGATTTCTTTTAAATGAGAACTTACATCCGCATTTTTCACATCTTCTCCTAGAATAGCAGAAGCAGTTTCATGAATATCGCCAAATGAGGCAATAATACTTTCTTCACTTTCACCTAATTCTTTTCTATCTTCCGCAAATTCTCTCATATAACTAATTGCGTTATCAACATCTTCATAATGATGATCAACCAAGATTTTTCTTAACTGTATTAAATATTCTTCAATCATTGTGTGTCTCCTTTTGTATATATTGATAAATAACAAATAACTCTTGTAGATCTCCTAGATATTCTTGAATTCTTTCTAGACCTTTATCTGTAATTGAATACATCTTTCTTAAACGAAAATTATGTTCTTGTGTATAAACAGATAAATAACCATTTTTCTCTAATCTTCTTAAGATTGGATATAAAGTTGATTCTGAGATTTCTATTGTATCTTTTAAATCTTTAATGATCTTATATCCATAAGAATCCTGTTTGATGAGTGAAGTTAAAACACAAACATCTAGAATACCTCTTTTCATCTGTGCTTCCATATACTACCTCCTATGCATTTACTATACTTTGTACAGTATACTTTGTCAAATAATATAAAAAATATTTTATTACGTCAACTTCTCGCAAATTTTATACATCTATTGAAAAAGGATCAGATTTCATTCA
>CAVKTV010000089.1:0-8272 GCA_963659075.1 Lachnospiraceae bacterium
TTTGACAAAAAAAGTGATATCCATTAAATGGGATACCACTTTGTCAACAGACTGAGACTTCAAAATTTGAAGTCTTTTTTAAGCGATACGATTTTCTTTATCTGATAAATAAACGATTGCGAGAAAGCCAGGTCCAACATGACAGCCAATAACAGGTCCAAGCTCTTGTACAGATATACTAGCGTTTGGATATTTTTCTTTAACGAGTTGAACGAACTTATCGGCTTCTTCTGGATCATCAGAATGGCCTACAATAAACTCAGTTGCGTGAGCAGGATCTAAATCACGATCTAAACTCGCTAAGAGTTCTCGAATTGCTTTCTTTTTACCACGTACTTTGGAATAAGCAATCAATTTGCCTTCATCATCAATATAGATTAGTGGTTTGATGGAAAGAAGGGAACCAATCATTGCGGAAGCATTGGATAATCTTCCACCTCTTCTCAACCATTCTAAGTCATCTACCAAGAAACGATGTGAAAATCTTAATTTATTATCTTCAATCCATGTATGCACTTCATCCATAGATTTTCCTTCATTCTTCATCGCAACGACTTTCTTCAACAAAAGTGTTAATCCCATTGTTACGCATCTTGTATCAATGATTACAAGATTATTATTAGGGAATTCTTCTTGAATATCTTCGTAAGCACGTTGTGAATTGAAATAAGATGAACTTAATGCTTTATCCATATCTAAGAAAAGAACATTATTATTCTTTTCTAATAATTCTTTAAAAAATTCATAGTATGCATAGGCTGTAATCTGAGATGTATTTGGTTGATGTCCTTCACGCATTTCATGGAAGAGTGTATGTTTTGTTTCAGCTCTACAGTCATCTATATATACTTTTTCATTCACTTCAAATGTATATGAAATCATTGGAATGTTGTTTTGATCTAACCATTCACGATCTGCATCACATGTTGAAGCTGTTGCGATAATAAAATCTTCCATGTCTTTCCCCCAAAAAATCTAGTACGTTTATTTTAGCATTTTCTAAAATCTAAGTCATTAGCCATTCGCAACATCTAGTTTTTCTTTTGCGACAGCTAACATGAGTTTAATACGATTTTCTTGATTTACTTTTGTTGAAGAAGGATCATAATCTACTGCAGTAATATTCGCTTCTGGATATTTTTCACGAATTCTATTTGAAACACCTTTACCCGCAATATGGTTTGGTAAACACCCAAATGGTTGTGCACAAACAATATTGGAATAGCCATCTTCAATGAGCTCAATCATTTCAGCGCACAATAACCATCCTTCACCCATTTTGACACCAAGTGAAAGAATATCATCTGGTTTTTTCATGAGTGCTTTAAAAGAACCTGCACCATAGAAACCAGCATCTTTCATTGCTTTTGAACAAGATTGACCAATAGAATCTAATAGATTCAATAGTTGTCCTGCCGCAATTCCAAATGTTTTATTCATATCATAAAGTTTTGCATCCAATGAGAAATTCGCACAACAATAATTGATATATCCCATTAATCCAGGCATGTTCACTTCACATCCTTCTTTTTCTAAGAATGCTTGTAAATCATTGTTTCCTAATGGAGAGAACTTTACAAAGATTTCTCCTACAACACCAACTTTAACTTTTTGTACTTTATTTAACGCAATTGTTTTTGCGTCATTTGCGATATTTTTAAAGTTTTTCTTAATAGAATGAATGGAATAGTTTGTGTTGCTTTCCATCCATGCACCAACTGTTTGAATCCATTTATGACACCATTGTTCTGCTTCACCTGTATGAACTTCATAAGGAACCATTTGGTTTCTCAAGGCAGATATTTCATCACCATAGAATGCACACGCAATTAACTTGCGAATCAAAGGTAATGTTAATGGTAAAGAAGATGAGGATTCTAATCCTGTTGGATTGATAGAAGCAACTGGAATATTTCCATATCCTGCTTTGACTAACGCTTTTCTTAATAATTTGATATAGTTACTCGCTCTACAACCACCACCAGATTGTGAAATGAGAAGCGCTGTATGATCTAAATCATATTTGCCACTATTTAGGGCATCAATAAATTGCCCAATAATCAATAGGGCAGGGTAACAAGTATCGTTATGAACGTATTTCAATCCCAGTTGAGCGACTTCACTTCCACTGTTATTTAATACTTCACAATGAATTCCTTCTGATGCCATTGCCTTTTGAATACAAGCAAATTGTACAGGAGCCATATTTGGAAAGAGAATCGTATAGTCTTTTAACATTTCTTTTGTGAAATTTGGTGTTAAATATTCCATGTTACTTTTCCTCCTCTCTTTCTTTAAGTGCAGCGAATAAAGAACGAATACGAATATTAACTGCACCTAAGTTTGTTATTTCATCAATCTTTAATTGTGTATACAACTTATTTCCTTCTTGTAGAATTTCTCTTGTTTCATCTGTTGTGATTGCATCTAGTCCACAACCAAATGAAACGAGTTGTACAAGATCCATATCAGATTGTGTTGTACAGTATTTTGCGGCTGCATACAATCTAGAATGATAAGTCCATTGATTCAATACATTTGTTGAGAATGGTTCAATCAGATTCGAGATAGAATCTTCTGTAACGACACAAGCATTTTGTTTGATGATCAATTTATCAATACCGTGATTAACTTCAGGATCTACATGATATGGTCTACCTGCTAAAACAATAATTCTCTTATTTTCTTTTCTAGCTGTTTCAATCATCTCTCCGGCTTTATGTGCTATATCTTTCATATGATCTTGATATTCTTGATAAGCTGCATCAATTGCCTCAACAACAGCTTTAGAATCATTGTAATGGAATACTTCTTTCATGTATTTTGGGAATTTTTTCTTAAATACTTTTGGATTAGAAATATCAACAAATGGATCTAAGAAACGTACATCCTTTAATTCCAACATGTTATCTTTTAATGTTTCAGGGTAATAGGCAACAATTGGACAGTTATAATGATTATCACCTTTATGTTCATCAAAATTGTATGATAAACAAGGATAGAAAATATAATCTAGATTTTGTGAAGCTAAATAATGTATATGTCCATGTGTTAATTTTGCAGGATAACAAGCAGTATCACTTGGAATCGTACCTTGACCTTGTTGGTATAAAGCACGTGTACTAACAGGGGAAACAACAACGTTGTAACCTAGTTTTGTAAAGAAAGTATGCCAGAATGGTAATAATTCATACATATTTAGTACAAATGGGATACCAACTGTACCACGTGTCCCTTTATGTTCACTCTTACAATAGTTTTCTAATGACTTTAATTTATAAGCATAAAGATTTAAAGAATCATCACTTGCTTTACCTGTAACAGGTTTTTCGCAACGATTACCAGAAATGAAACGTTTACCATCCGCAAATGTATTGATTGTTAATTGACAATGATTTCCACAACCTTGACATTGAATGGATTGTGTTTGGATTGTAAAGTTTTCTAATTCTTCTTTAGAAAGCATGTTAGAAAGTGTTCCTTGCTTCGTATGTGCTTTACCAAAGAGGGCAGCACCATATGCACCCATTAATCCAGCGATATCAGGACGAATGACTTCAACACCCATTTCTTTTTCAAATGCACGTAAAACAGCTTCATTATAGAATGTTCCACCTTGTACAACGATATTCTTTCCTAATTGTTCAGGAGAAGAAGCACGAATGACTTTATATAACGCATTCTTTACAACAGATATTGCCAAACCAGCAGAAATACATTCAATGGATGCGCCATCTTTTTGTGCTTGTTTTACAGATGAATTCATGAATACTGTGCATCTTGATCCTAGATCAACAGGCTTATCCGCAAATAAAGCGAGTTTTGCGAAATCTTCTACTTGATAACCTAAAGCTTGTGCGAATGTTTGCAAGAAAGAACCACATCCAGAAGAACAAGCTTCATTTAAGAAAATATCAGAGATAGCACCATCTTCTATCTTGAAACACTTCATGTCTTGACCACCAATATCAATGATGAAATCAACATCTTTTCTAAAATATTTGGCAGCAGTAAAATGTGCGACTGTTTCAACTAAACCAAAATCACAATGCAATGCATTCTTCATGAGTTCTTCTCCATAACCTGTCGCAGTTAAAGAAGCAACTTTCATATTTGGATGTTGTTGATAGAGTTTTAGTAATGTATCAATGACTAACGGTAATGGTTGACCATCATTCGAACGATAATCTGTGAATAAAAGATTAGATTGATCATCAATGACCGCAATCTTGATCGTTGTTGAACCTGAATCGATTCCAATATGAACAGGACATGTTTCATCTGTAAATGGAACACGTTGTACGCTTGCCTTTGCATGACGATTTTTGAATTGCCAATATTCATCTCTATTTTTAAATAATGGTGGTAAGCTAGCAAAATCGGCTTTTGATGAATAATTGTCTAATGATTTGATGACATCTTCAAAATTGCATTGTTGATCTGCATAATATGCAGCACCAATAGCGACATATAATAATGAATTTTCAGGACAAGTGCCTTGTACATTTAATGTTTTATCAAAACTATTTCTTAAACATTGAGAGAATGTTAAAGGACCTCCTAAATAAAGAATATTTCCCTTGATTGGTCTACCTTGAGCAAGACCTGCAATGGTTTGGTTTACAACTGCTTGATAAATAGATGCAGCGATATCACTTGTTTTAGCACCTTGGTTGATCAAAGGTTGAACATCACTTTTCGCAAATACGCCACATCTAGAAGCTATCGTATAAGTCTTTTTAGCTTTTAAAGCTTCTACATCCATTTCATCTGCGGTTAATTTTAGCAGAGTAGCCATTTGATCTATAAATGCTCCTGTACCACCAGCACAAGAACCATTCATTCTAACTTCTACTCCATTTGTTAGAAATAAAATCTTTGCGTCTTCTCCACCTAGCTCAATAATGACATCAGTATTTGGAGACTTCTTTGTTGCGGCGACTCTTTCCGCATATACTTCTTGAACAAAAGGAACACCACAAGATTCACTTAATCCCATACCAGCACTACCACTGATTGCAAGGATTGCCTTTTCTCCATGTAGAATTTCATCGTTTATTTTTGTTAGTAATTCTTTCCCTTTTTCTATGATATGACTGTAATGTCGATCATAAGATGAATATATGATTTCATCTTTATCATTAATTACTACACATTTAATTGTTGTTGAACCAATATCTAAACCAACTCTCATATATTCCTCCTTCGTAAAACTACATTATTTTAATGAAAAGAAAAATGATTCGCAATGAAAATGTTTTTTCATTTTGACATTCAATAAAGATTGTATTCTGTTAAAAATCAGATGAAAAACAAACACAACACTGTTATCATAAATACCATACATTAGGAGGGAAAAGGATATGTTATACGCACCTTATCGTTATGATTATGTTGGTAGTTTTTTACGACCAGAAAAATTAAAACAAGCAAGAACAAAATTTGAAAATGGAGAAATTGATTCTACAGCACTCAAAGAAGTAGAAGATGCTTGTATTACAGAACTTGTTCAGAAACAAAAAGAAGCAGGTTACCATTTTATTACAGATGGAGAATTCAGAAGAACATGGTGGCATATGGATTTCTTCTGGGGACTAAATGGAATTGAAAAAGTCACAACAAAAGATGGGTTACATTTCCATGGTGAGACAACTAGAGCAGAAAGTGCAAAGATCGTTGGAAAGATTTCAGGAACAAATCATCCGTTTGTGGAAGATTATAAATTTGTAAAACAATTTGAAGAAGAAGGAGTTTACGTAAAACAAACAATTCCTGCACCTACACAATTGTTAGCACAATTATCTTTACCAGAATTCCAAGAAGAAAATTCTGCAATCTATCCAGATAGAGAAGAATTGAAAAAAGATATCGTAAAAGCATATGGAGAAGTCATCGATGCATTGTATGATGCAGGATGCAGAAATCTACAATTAGATGACTGTACATGGACTTTATATGCAGATCCAAATATGTGGGCTAGTTTTGGCTTGACAGAAGAAAAACTAAAGGTAATTTGTGAAGAAGGTGTTGCGTTAAATAATGCCGCAATTGCATATAAGAAAGAAGATATGGTCATCAATACACATGTGTGTCGTGGAAATTTCCATTCTACTTACGCAAATGTTGGACCATATGATCCAGTTGCACCATACTTATTCGCACAAGAAAACGTAGATGCTTTCTACTTAGAATATGATAGTGAAAGAGCTGGTGGTTTTGAACCATTAAAATATGTTCCAGACGATAAGAAAGTTGTCTTAGGTTTAATTACAAGTAAATCTGGTGAACTAGAAGATGAAGACGCAATTATTCGTAGAATTCATCAAGCTGCTATTTATCATCCATTAGAAAACTTATGTTTATCTCCACAATGTGGATTTGCTTCTACGGAAGAAGGAAATAAACTGACAGAACAACAACAATGGGCAAAACTCGCACTTATTAAAAAGGTTGCGGAAAAGGTATGGCATGACTAAGGAAGAAAGAAATCAATTATATAAAGATTGGATCTTTAAAAAGTCTGCTTATACAATGGCTTTGTCTATCATTGATATTGATAAACAAACTGTCGCACCAAGTGGAGGTAATGACTATCGTGATGAAAGAAGTGCATTTCTAGCAGGTGAGTTGTTTTCAATTGAAACAGATGAAAAAATGGTTTCTGTTTTAAAAGAAATCAAAGAAGATCCTACAGAAGCAAAAGATACTAGAAGAGCTGCATCTTTGTATTATGAAGAGATACAAAAGACACTTTGTATTCCAAAAGATGAATTTGTTGCCTTAGAACAATTAAAGAATACTTCGTATTCTAAATGGTTAGAAGCAAAACAAAAGAATAATTATTCTATCTTTGAACCATACTTAAAACAAATCATTGCGTTTAAGAAGAAAGTATATGGTTATAGAAATAAAAAAGAATCAATCTATGATCAAATGTTAAATGATTTTGAACCAGGAATGAATTGTGAAAAATATGAAGTTTTCTTTACTGCTTTAAAAGAAAAACTTGTTCCTTTTATTCAAAAAGTGACACAAGCAAATCAAATTGATGATTCTTTCTTATTCCAGGATTTTCCGATTGAAGATCAAAAGAAATACATGGATCATATGTTAAAGTATCTTCATTTTGATGCGGAATGGGGCTATCAAAATGAAACAGAACATCCATTTACTTCTTGGACATGTGAAAATGATTGCCGTACAACAACAAAATACTTAGAAGATAATGTTATGTCAGCTTTGTTTTCTACGATTCATGAAGTAGGACATGCTTATTATGAACATGATGTAGATCCTAAATATGATGGTATGATTTTATCAGAAGGTATTTCTAGTGGAATGCATGAATCACAAAGTAGACTCTGTGAAAATTATTTAGGTAGAACAAAAGCATTTTGGGAATACAACTATCCTTTCTTGAAACAACAATTCCCAAAACAATTTGATGGGATTGATTTAGATACTTTTATCAAAGCTGTAAATGTATCTAGACCATCATTAGTTCGTACAGAAGCTGATGAATTAACATATCCAATGCATATCTTGATCCGTTATGAAATTGAAAAAGGATTGTTTGATGGAACAATTAGTGTAGAAGGATTAGATCAAACATGGGCAGATATGTATGAAAAGTATTTAGGTGTTCGTCCAGAAAATGCTTCAGAAGGCATTCTACAAGATGTACATTGGTCTATGGGTGAATTTGGTTATTTTCCTACATACGCTTTAGGTTCAGCATTTGCTTCACAATTTGTTAAGAAAATGAGAGAAGAAATCGATGTAGATGATCTATTAAGAAATAATCATTACGATCAAGTCATTGCGTGGCTAAAAGAACATATTCATCAATATGGTTGTTTATATGACGCTGATGAGATCATGAAGATTGCCACAGGTGAATCTTTTGATGTAAATAACTATACAGATTATTTGATTGATAAATATAGTACTCTTTATGGAGTGGAACATGAATGAATTGAAAAATCGAGTGATTGATGATGGAACGATTTTAGAAGGAAATATTCTAAAAGTAGATAGCTTCTTAAATCATCAGATTGATATTCATTTGATGCAGGATATTGGAAAAGAATTCTATCGTTTGTTTATAGACAAAAAGATAACAAAGATCTTTACAATTGAGGCAAGTGGTATTGCGATTGCTTCTTTTACAGCACAAGCTTTTGATGTGCCAGTATTATTCGCAAAGAAATCAAAATCTACAAATCTAGGAGATGATGTATATACTTCAAAAGTATACTCTTATACGCATAAT
>CAVKTV010000090.1:0-8261 GCA_963659075.1 Lachnospiraceae bacterium
AATCACTAAGATATAGAGACTATTATTCCAAAAAAGATGATAAATAAGCCTTTTCTATTTTTTATTCAGCACACTTCTGCAAGGGATGATTTTATATTTAAAAGATACGTTCTGTAAATAATCCTCTACGATACTAGGCAATCCCCATGCATAGGTAGGACTTACAATTCCAAGAACTTCATCTTCCACTTCAATAGATATCATCTGCTTTTTATAACATTCTGTAATAGAAAGCGTTGTATCATTCGTTTCTCTTGCGATTCTTTTCGCAACATATTCACTATTACCTGTTGATGAAAAATATAAAATCATGTAACCTCCTTATCCTAGACCAGTAAATCGAACTAAAAATGTATGTGGAAGAATTTTCGTTAGAAATCGATATAGTTTATAGAACCATCCCGTCGTATAAACAGCTCTACCTTTTTTAGCAGCTTTCAATGATTTTATGGCAGCTATTTTAGGATCTATTACCGGCAAATGACTTTGCCCTTTTGTAAGTCCTGATTGCGTCATTTCCGTAAGCATAAAACCAGGACATACTGCACATACATTGATATTTCTACTTTTCAATTCTTCTCTCAATCCAAGGCACAACGAAGATAAATATGATTTCGAAGCACAATAAACAATTAAATTTGTATTCGGAATAAAAGCTGATGTTGATGAAACTTCTATAATTGTGCCACCATCAATGATATAAGGAAGACAAACTTTCGTTATTGCGGTAGCACCTTTACAATTCAAATCGATAATTTGAAGCATACTCTCAAGTTCCATTTCTTCAAACTTAGCACCTTTTGATACACCTGCATCATTAATAAACACTTGAATCTTTGGATTTTCTTTCTTTAGTCTTTCTTCTAAAACCGAATAACGATTCATATCAGCCATATCCATAGAGATAATCACACAACGTTTATTTGGATATTTCTGAGCGATTTCTTGTAGTCTTTTTTCTCTACGTGCAATCAACCACAACTCATCTATTTCCGGAAACAATTTCACTACAGCATCAACATAACAAGTACCCAGTCCCGAAGATGCTCCTGTTATCACCGCAACCTTCATAAAAGTCCTCCTTCCAAGCAACAATTTAAATTTAGACACTTGTAAAACTTTCGCCTTTAGATTAGACTTTTAACATAACCAAAACAACAAACAGTTATTCATGTTTGCACAAAGTTAGACAAAAACCAAAATATGCAAAGGAATACTTTATGAAATACGATCTAACAAAACCTTTAAAAAAAGGTGCTAAACGAACACTAAACTCCTTTAGCTCTAATATGTTTCTTCTATTATCTAAAAAATCGTTCGAAGAAATTACGATTGGTGAACTATGTGAAGTGACACAATATCCACGTGCAACTTTTTATAATTACTTTGATGATAAATATGATTTATTAAATTACTGTTGGTATACATTAACATCACAAATTGGACTTAGTGAATATACTCACGCTGAAGAAAACGAAATGTTATATCTTTATTTCGATAGAATTTATGATTTCACAAAACAAAATACAGAAATCATACATCAAATTCTTTCACATAATAGCGAAATTGGTTATATGTTCTCGAGCTTTAGAAATTCTCTAAATTATCAAATGCGTTTAATATTTAAAAATTGTCCTGACGCCTCACAAAAAGACATTCCAAATGAATTACTAGCCGATCACTATAGTAATACATTATTACTTGTTTGGCAGTGGGTAACAATTAAAAATACCGACTGTTCAAAAGAACAAGCCCACCAATATCTTCATTATTTGATTCATAATTTATAATTTATTTAAAAAATGGATGTATAATGTACACCCATTTTTTTAACAAAATGCTTGAATCAATTCACGAAACTTTAAAATGACACTCTCATATTCATACATATGTTCTTCATCACTATTTAAAGTAAAAGTGAATCCATTTTCACATGTAATTTCAATACTTTCTGTTGGTGCATCTAACGCAATTTCTTCAGATTCTTGATGTTGCCAATTTGTTAAATCATACTTTACTATAAACGCGTCAATCTTTTGATTTACTTCATTTACATCTACAGAATACTTCTTTGTTTTGTGATTGTTTTCTACAATGATTTTTCCTTTTTCACAATCATAAGTAATAGAATACCTTACATTTTCCATACCACCATATTCTTCATACTGAAATGATTTAGGAATGTAAGTTAGATTTGAAACTTGTTTGTTTTTCACACAGCCAATCATAAAACCAACACCGATTAAAGAAGTCAAAATAGCTAATTTTTTCATATAAATCACCAAACACTCAATCGATCATCTTCACTAAGATACATACCATCACCAACTTGCACATCATACGTATCATAGAATTCTTGAAATTGTTGTATAACTACATTTGTTCTCAAATAGCATAACGCATGTACATCTACACTCATTAAATATATTTGATAACTTGGAAGTTCAACTCTTGCCCACATATTTGAATATGTTCGAAAGAATTTATCATAATCAAAATCCGTTTCATTTTGTGTGATAAATAAAGTTGCTTTCAAACCAGTAATATCCGCAACTGTTTCATTACGCACTTTATCACCATTCACATATTCATCACTGCCATTTTCGGGTTTAATTTGGCTCATATAGTCACTGAGTTTCTTTGCCTTTGTTTCGAATGCAGATAATTCTTCTTCATTCCACCAAAGATTTACATTACCTTCTTTATCATATTTAGCACCTGTTGGATCAAACGCATGTGATAGTTCATGTCCAATGACAAATCCTAAAGTCGCAAGTTTCTCCTCATCTGACCAATTGATGTCATACCCCATAGAAACAAGAAGTCCATTGCAGATAAAGATATCATTAGAAGAAGGTTCATAGAATGCATTGATTGTAGAAGCACCTAGTTTTTGATCTTCAACCCAATATTCCGTATTTTTCTTTGTCTTTAACGTTCTTTTAAGAACTTTTTCCTTGAAGTCATTAATTCTTGCCATCATTTCTAAATAAGAACCGTCTTCAACTAAATCATGTAAAGAAAATTCTGAATAATCATTGTGCTTTTCAGGATATGCTGCATGCCCTTTAATTGCCTGTAGTTTCTCAATCGCATTATTTCTTGTTTCTTCACTTAACCATTCTACTTCACTTAGCATCTTTTCATAATAATCAAGATAACGATCTATCATAGATTCAATATCTTCTTTTAATTCTTGAGAACAATAATTTTTTGTATACAATGCATCTAAAGCATCAAATACATGATCTTGTACAACACCCAATGCATAATCTTCATCACTTGTTTTACCACTGATACCCTTCAAATCATTTTCTGTTGTTACAGCGTAATCATATGCATCTTCATCTAATGACTTTACATTTTCTAATAGTGTATGCACCAATAAATAATTCTTAATTGCATCCAAATACTTATCATTATATATTTTACCTATTGCCTCTAAACTTCTAGGATTATATACACCATATACTTCCGCAACATCTAAATCATTCTGTTGAATAATTCTAACAATCGGATAATCTCCTGCGATCTTTTGTATTTCATCTAATGTACATTCATTTCTTATTGTTTCATTATTAAAATTACTATCTGCTTGTTCTTCTGTAGAATAGTTAGACAATGAAAGCTCTTTTTCAAAATTAATACATGATTCATAAATACGAATAGATTCTTCTTCTGAATATCCTAATCTTTGTAATAAATACGTTGTTACAGCTCTGCTATAATTTTCTTCTATTTGCCCATATGTAGATAATTCTTCATAATCACTCATATCTGAATAAACAGTATTCAATTCATAAATATACAATGCTCGTTTATTGGAATCTTCAATGGAATAATCTGTCATAAATGAAGTTAAACAATATCCTATAGATAGATTTTCCATTAAATAATTTGATAAGTCTTCGATTGTTTTTATATCTGTAATCTTTTTTACATAAGGTTTAATAGGATCTACACCATCAGCATTTCTTTTTTCCCAATTGATTGCCATATTATAAAGGTCACTCACAACTTCTTCTTCGTGCGCATCAATATCAGAATTATTAATCAAAGATTTTAATTGTTCATTTAAAGTATCTTGATGTTTTACAAGACCACCTACATAACTCTTTCCTTCTTTAATTGATGCGGATAAGATCCACTCTTTATTAGAAGCAGCGTAAAAGTCATCTTGTAGGCGAACAGAAGTATCTTCCGTTAGATTTCCTTGTACTTCAGCGTTCAACCATTTATCGCCAACGCTTTGAGTATTCGTTTTAGATGTAGAACTTATTGTTTGTGAAGCGGAACATGAAATCAGTGAAAATGTCATTGCACAGATCCCTACTTTTTGAATTATCTTTTGTTTCATCATTCTTACCTCTTTGTATATTACAATTATACCTTATTCTTTTACAACTTCTGTTAGTTCATCTAATAACCATTGATACGAAGGATGTGTATTTACGAAATCTTCTAGATAAAACATGAGTTTATCATCATCTTCAATGCCATCTTCTTTATATAGTTCTATATCTTTAATACAATGTAATGAAGGAATTTCATCAACATCTTCAATATCATATTCTCGAATTGTGTAATGTTTTTTCTTAGACGAAAACAAATACAGATATACATCTGTATGCATACAAAATCGTTTTCCAACTTCAAAATCATAGAAGTGCTTATTCTCGAAAAAGTTCTTTTGAACTTTTTTCTTTTTTGTTTCTTTTGGAACTTTATGATCAATGATATCTATAGGATGCGTTGTTATTATCGATGTTGGAAAATATTTTGTTGTGATTTTCTTTTCTAGTGGTTTTTCTTTTTTGTTTAAAGAATACAACTTATTTTGATACGCAAATGTAATTTCTCTTGGAGTTGTAATTTCAAACAATGGAAACACTTTAGAAATACCATCTTTTTGATAATGATAGATCCAATACAATTTTTTCTTATATTTTATGACTTGTCCTTCCACGAACTCTTTTGGAATATCAATCAAAACACGCTTCTTTTTCTCATACAACATGTCATTGATTTTTAAACAATCAATTGTTGTGAGTTCATCAATAATAGAAGAAATATGTTTTTTCGGAATTCGTTGTTTCTTTCCTAGATTAATAACACCATCTTTATGTACTGAATAATAATTCATCGTTAGGTCAAAATAGTTTCTATATTTTCCTTTACTAGAACCACAATAGCCAATCAAATAGTTCTTCTTTTTTTCCGCAACGATATATGGACGTATACGATGTGTCGCACCAATCTTAGCTAATTGATCATATTTTCCGGGTGTTAATGCAATGATGATATCTCCTGGTTTGACTACGTCAAATAACGCATTTGTATCTTTATCACGAAATGTTGGAGCGATTTCTTCTAGAGTATAACGATGTTGAAAATGAAAAAAGGCTTTGAAATGCTTTTTAAAAAACGCAATGATTTTCTTTAACATTTCAACACCTCTTTTCTCTGTTCTTATTTATAACATGTAAAGAAGCGTTCCTACAATAGCACTAAAGAAAATAACTGAAATTGGACCAATTTTTTTTAGACGTAATAAAATCAAACAAACAAGAAATAAACCAACTTCAATTGGATGAATGGAAGAAATAGATAGTTCTGAAAAAGTAGACGTCCCAAAGAAAGCTAATAATAGTATCGTTAAGCCAGCAGAAGCAATCATCGCAACCACTGCAGGTCGCATTTGTCCTAGTACAGTTTTTACGATTTCTAGATTTGAAAACTTCTCATATACATACGCTAATATCAAAACAATAATCAAAGATGGTAAGATACAACCTAATGTACAAACAACTGCACCTGGAAAGCCTGTCATCTTTTGTCCTACGAATGTTGCGGAATTCACCGCAATAGGTCCTGGTGTCATTTCCGCAATCGTTGTAAGATCCGCAAACTCACTCATTGTTAACCAATGCTTTCCATTCACAACTAACGTTTGAATCAAAGGCATTGCAGCGTAACCACCACCAAACGCAAACGCACCAATCTGTAAATACACCAAAAACAATTCTAAATAGATCATGCGATTGCCTTCTTTCTTTCTACAAAATATCTAAGAATTCCTAAACATAAAAAGAATAAGATAATTTGAATAGAACCGATACTCAAGAAACATGAAGCGACAAACGCACCTATCATTAAAACAATATTAAATAAATCTTTTCCATCAATTACTTTTTTCGCTAAATCAATCACAACATCCACAATAACAGCCGCAACACCAGCTCTCATAACTTGTAAAGCTGTTTGAACGATTTGATTTGTGGAAAAAGCATCATAGATATTACAAATCACACTAATGATGATAAGTGGTGGAATGATCGTAGCTAAGATAGATACCAATACGCCTTTGATACCACCAATGCGATATCCAAATATGATTGCGCTGTTCACCGCTAAGGCACCTGGAGCAGATTGTGCAATTGCGGTCATATCTAACACCTCTTCTTCACTCACCCAATGTAATTCATCACAGAACTTCTTTTGCATCATACTGATAATGACAAAGCCTCCTCCAAAGGTAAACGTTGATATTTGTAACATGATCCAAAACAATTCTAAATAAGATACTTTCTTTTTCATATTCCCACCTCTAGTATCAAGTATACGTCTCGATTTATTATAATGAAAATGCTATTATAGTTATGAATTAATAACATTTATTTTATGAGGTGAATTATGCCAACAATACATACATTAGAAATATTCAAAACTATTTATGAAAATCATAACGTTACTGAAACCGCAAAACTATTTTATTGTTCACAACCATCTATTTCTAGAACAATCAAAGATCTAGAAAATGAATATCACACACTTCTATTTGAAAGATTCCATCACAAATTAATTCCAACAGAAAGTGCAGATATTCTATACACACATGCCACACAAGTATTAGATTCCTATAACACAATGAATCAATCCATGGAAACAAGAAAAGAAAAGATACGTATTGGTTCCACTGTTACAATTTCTAATACACTTTTACCATCTTTCATTAAACAATTCCAAAAAGAAAATGATAAAGTACAATCTGAAGTAACTGTAAGTAATGGTGCATCTTTACAAGATGCATTACTCACAAATCAATTAGATATCGCATTAATTGAAAATGATGTCACTAACAACGATTTAACATCTATCATATTTGATTCCGATGCATTGATTCTTGTTGTACCAAACAACCATCCACTCACAAAGAATAAAAAGATAACTCTAAAAGATTTAGAAAACTATCCATTCCTTCATCGTGAACAAGGTAGTGCTGTACGTCAATATCTCGATCAATTATTTACAGAGAAAAACATCGACGTGAATACAATCTGGCAAAGTAGAAGTACACACGCTTTATTACGAGCAGTAGAAGAAGGATTAGGAATTACAATTCTTCCAAAAAAAATGTGTGAATCAGAAGTTAAAGCACATCGTATTACTGCTTTAGAAATTTATCACACATCTTTAGAAAGAAACTATTATATTGTTTATCACAAAGAGAAGAAACTCACACCTATTCTTTCTTCATTGATTGAGATTTTTCTAAAATGAATTAAAATAGATTGTAATAAATGATTGTATATCGGAGAAAAAATACAATATTAAAAAAGGGCAGTAATTTTATGAAGTTCAAAAAAATTTTTTTATCAATTTTAATGTGTTTAATAATCATTTTCCCCAGCCAAATCACATTAAATGCAGATGATAATATTTATTATTCAAATTCCATAAATCCAATCAACCTAAATATCCAAGATGGAGCATCTGGAGGTGGTGTTGTTGTAGCTACACTTCAAATTTCATTCAACGGCGATAAAGCAACTATTAAATTTGTTCCTAAAAATGGATATTCACAAGGTAGTTTTTCTGGGGATATTTATTCAGTAACCTATAATGGCACTTATTATGACCAACAATCTTATTTTTTAGCTAAATCGATGTCTATTTACAAACCATCACGTGGACATATAACAATAGTCGGAAAATATATTGTTGGATCAATTATTTGTGATGTAGGTAAAACTTATGTATACGGATAGTTTTAAAGATGAATATATTGGGAAGTATTATTTCGAAGCATTATTAGATGAAAAGAGAAATCGTGTTGAGGTAGAACCAGGAACTTGGAATCCAAGACATTTTGTAGAAATACTAGATGATCATCGCATTAAAACAAATTTTTATAAATACAACGAACACATTAGTTGGTTTAACAAAGAGGAGATGATTTTCAGGATTCATCAAGGATATAC
>CAVKTV010000091.1:0-8224 GCA_963659075.1 Lachnospiraceae bacterium
TATCTCTGTTGGTGCTAATAAAGCACATTGATAACCACTTAAAGCACATGCGTATAGTGAAACTACTGCGACAATTGTTTTACCACACCCAACATCCCCTTGTACCAAACGATACATAGGAGTAGTTGATGATAGATCTTTTAAAATTTGATCAATTGTTTCTTTTTGATCTTTTGTTAATGAGAAAGGTAATTCTTGAATCAGCTTTTCTATTTTTTGATGAGAATAGATTTTTGGTTCTTTATATACAGAAAGTCCTTCTTCATTTTTATTTAATTGTAACGCAATAAAGAAACGTAAAAATTCTTCATATTTTAAAGTACGTATTGCAAGTTTTGTATCATTTTCAGTCTGAGGAAAATGTATTCTTCGTATTGCCTCACTTTTTCTTAATAAGCGATATTTGCGTATCATTTCTTCAGGGACATAATCAAGGATTTCATTTTGAACAACTTCATAAACTTTTTGTATTGAATCTCGTATCGTTCTTTGCTGGATGCCTTCTTTTGTTGCATAGATAGGTGTAATCATTTCGTGTTGTGACAATGGTTTAGTATCGTAATTCATTGCGGTAACTTTATGATTTCCCGTATAGATTCCTGTAATTGTTAAGAGCTGATTCATTTGTAGTTTCTTTGCCCAAGGACGATTAAAGATTGTAATTTTAATAATAGAATCATCATGCATCACTTGAAAAGAACTCGATACAAATTTCCCCTTTCGAAATGTAGAAACTCTACTGATAACTTCTGCTTGAAAAGTAACCTTTTCTTTTACCTTCCATTGTTCGATTGGTTTCGTACATAAAACATCATAACGAGATGGATAATAAGATAATAATTGTTCAGAATTTTGAATATGCAATCGTTCTAAAGATTCTAAACGTTTTGGTGTGAAATGAAAAATTTTGTTTGTTAAATCCATAGCACTATTATATCTCATTTCTAATACAGAAATTTATAATCAGAAAAATTCAAAGCAAAAAAAATAAATATCAAAGCATTAACTTTGATACTCATTTGAAAAATGAATTTGCTTTTTGATATTTTCCAATAAATCTTCTCTTCCCATCATTTGACAAATATTTTCTACAATATCAAACGCAAGGGATTCTCCATCCTCTTCCTCATAAGACAATGGCAAAAATAAAAATACATCATGAATCAATAAAGACTTTGCCATTTCATACATATCAGGATTTTTTTCTAACCATTGTTGTAATAATTGATTTGCTTTTAAAAAACCTTTTGATTTTGAACATGGTGTAATCGAATCCCCATAAAATGTATATTCAACACCATCTTTATTCCAAACAAATTCATCTTGTATTTCTTGTTCCGCAAGACTTTCCACTAATAACGCTGCTGCATCCACATAAGGATCCTCTTTTAAATAGTCTTGTATCTCTTCTACATATTCTCTCAAATTTCTTTTAATGAGTTGTGTACAAGCTACTAATTGTTGTTCACTTGTTCCATGCAGACCATCTAAAATATCATCTATATTTCTTTCATAAGAATTACTTTGATCACTCATTTGATATTTTAAGTCATGTAATAAAGCATATAACTTATCTTCGACATCGTTCGGAATATAAGGCATACTAAGTTCTTTTTTTAGAAGAACCATCGCTTCACTATAATTTTTATTTTCAATATTTTCTTTTATTTCTTGTATTACTTCATCATAATAATTTTTCATAGATTCAGTATACAATGTTATTTTATTCTTCTCAAATAATTGATACAATGAAGTCATGGAAGAAATCATTTTAGTTTCAGATAATCACGGAAAAATAGAACCTTTAATCTACTTAAAAGAAAAATATCCGATTACTGATTATTTTATTCACTGTGGCGATTCAGAATTACATCCATACCAATTGGATGGTTTTTCTAGTGTGCAAGGAAATAATGATTACTTTCAAGCATATCCAAATGAAAGAGTCATACAAATTGAACAACATCGTATCTTAGTTGTTCATGGACATATGCATATGATTTATGGTCAACCTCAAATATTAGCGAATTACGCTAAGAAACTAGATTGTGATATTGTATTCTTTGGTCATACACATGTTCCACAAGATATCACAATTGATGGTATTCGTTGTATCAATCCAGGAAGTATTTGGCATAATCGAGATGGTTCAAAACCTAGTTATATGATTGTACAATTGGATGGAAATCATATAAATATCGAAAAAAAAATTTATGAATTTTAAAAAATCGCTTGCCAAAAGTGATACTCTTTGGTATATTATTAATCGCTGTCTTGGTAGCTCAGCTGGATAGAGCACCCGCCTTCTAAGCGGACGGTCAGGAGTTCGAATCTCCTCCAGGACACCATTTCAAAACACTGTTTATCAAAACAGTGTTTTTTGTTATAATTTTGTTATGAATTTAAATTTATATCCATTGAACTTATACATATTATGTTTATCCGCATGTCTAGTAATACTCTTTTTGATAATTACATTCATGCATTTAAGTATGTTTGAAAAAACTTTAAAAAGTGAACAAAATAGTATTAATAATATTCAACATCAGATTAAACTTTCACAAATCAAAGTACAAGCAATCAATGAAAAATATAAAGAAGATCATAAAAATGATAAATATTATAAAGTACTGATTCCTATCCTTTTAGCCATCTATTCTACATATCAAAATGATGATGAATTAAAAGGTTTTAAAGGCTATCGTACAGCAACAAAAAAAGTAATCAAAAAGAAAATACAAAAACATTAAAAAGAGATGTATAACACTTAATACATCTCTTTTATAATCTTTATCTTTCAAAGAATCGTTCCTTGATAAACAAGCATACCAATCAAACTAATCACAATTCCTACAACAATCACCAGCAATACACATTTCATAATTGACCAATTTTTCTTTGTTAGAAGAACATAGAAAGAATATGTTAGTAGAATTCCAAATAATGCTGGAATATAAGGCATTGATAGAATTGTTTGCAAAGAAGATAGCTGGACACAATTCACAAATACATTTGATATAAAAGCATATCTACTATTCAAAACGATTAAACTACCAATTGTGAATATACCCATGATTTGCGTAGCATGTTTTAATGCATCTTTTTGTTTGATTGCTTTTTCCATGATCTTAGTACCATTGTTATAACCAACTTGAATCAACCAAAATCTTGTAAGAATTGTTAATAAAATTGATAAAACAATGTATACGATTACAGGTATGATATTTCCATTCATTACAGATGAGCAACAAGCAACAGAAATCAATGACAATACAAATAAACTCATTACAGAATGAGATAGACTATTACATAAAACATTCATTGTTGTTCTTGTAGAACGAATTGTTTCTAAATCAGCCTTTTGTGCTTCTAAAGATAGAATCACTCCCATAGATAACGTAGAAAAGAATGAACCTGTTTCTACATATTCTAAATGGTGACCTAAACTCAACTTTAGATCTGTTTCATTTTCGTGAATCTTTTTTAAAGCAGGGGCTAATGCCCAACACCATCCACTTGCTTCCCCTGTTTCAGCATTCTTTCCTGCTGAAATCATAAAAGAGCGTAATGCAACTTTATTCAAAGTTTTCTTATCTAAAGGATATGCTTCATTTTGATTTTCATAAACACCAGTTCCTACCACCATTTTTCAGCACCTCCTTTTATTGTATTTGTAACTTTCACTTCTTCTTTGCTTGTAACGATACTTTCATTTTGATAATGATGATAGTCATAACAAGCTAACGCAATCGCAATACAAGCCACAATCGTTCCTGAAATAGTTGATGTTGTTGTAGATAATAATAACAATCCAACTGCGCATCCCGCAAACAATGCGCCTGGTGCATCTTTGAAACCAATATTCCTTAACAAAATCGCAAAAGCAATACATGGCATTAAAATCGCAATCGCATGGATACCAGATAAAACATAAGGATAATTTGATACAAATGTTGTTAATACTGTTTGAATCGAATCAAGTTTACTAGATAAAACATATGAATATCCAACATATGCAATACAAGCAAACACAACACCTACAAACATCTTTACTCCAATTGCGTTGATATTTGTTTTTTCTGCGTTTTTACGAATTGATGGAACAAATATTAGATTCACTAAAGATAACAGGTATTCTACACATAATCCTAACGCTAGAATAGAAGATGCAGTAGAAATAGCAGTTGATGAATCTGTACCATTAGAAACTAAATAAGTTGCAGTTAATGAACTGATGAAGAAGCCAGAAGATACTGGTGCATATTCGCCATACGCTTCATAACCAATATAATAAAGTTCTAATGTTCCTCCAACAATCATTGCTTCTGTTGTATGACCTAAGCAAGCTCCTAATAAAGTACAAGTAATCAATGGCCTTTGTAGAACATGTGTAAAACAATATTTATCTAACACAATGATCAGTACCATGATTAAAGGTAAAACTGACATAATTTATAATTTCCTTTCTTTCATGCGTTTCTATTATATCAAATTATGATAAACTTTATCTATCGAGGTAATATACAATGATCATTAAAAGTAAACGTGTTTATATTACTGGTGTATTTACACCAGCTTGTCTAGAAATCGAAAATGGAAAAATCAATCATATCTATGCATATGATGAAATAGAAGCAGATATTGATTACGGAAATGATAGAATCGTTCCAGGTTTTATTGATATACATTGTCATGGTGCATATGGATTTGATACAGACACTGCGGATGAACAAGGTCTAAGAAATTGGACAAAAGGAATTGTTAAAGAAGGTGTTACTGGCTTTTTAGCGACAACCCTCACACAATCTTATGAAGTATTGGAAAAAGCTGTAAAGAATGTTGCGAAAGTCCATGATTCCAATGATTATGAAGGTGCAAGAATCTTAGGTATTCATTTTGAAGGACCATATTTAGATATGAAACACAAAGGTGCGCAACCTCCAGAAGCGATTGTTGCTCCTAATGTAGAAGAATTCAAACAATATCAAAATGCAGCGAATGGATTAATCAAAGTCATTACAATGGCTTGTGAACATGATACAGATTTCGCTCTAACAAAATATGCTTCTAGTCATGGTGTAGTTGTATCCATGGGGCATTCTGATACAACATTCCAACAAGCTTTAATGGCAGTAGCCAATGGCGCGAAATCCATTACGCATACTTATAACGCAATGACACCTTTCTCTCATAGAGAAAATGGACTAGTAGGATGTGCACTTAGATTACATGATTTATATTCTGAAATCATTTGTGACTGTAATCATTCAACACCTGAAGCTTTAAATATCTTTTTCAAAACAAAAGATCCTGATAAATGTATTATGATATCCGATGCTTTGATGTGCAAAGGATTTGAACCGGGACAAGTATTTGATTTTGGTGGTCATGATGTAGTGATCTATCCTGATGGTAGTGCTCACCTTGTAGAAGAAAAGAATTTAGCTGGTTCTACAATGAAAATGAATGAAGGTCTAAGAAACTTAGTTGAAAAAGCGTTTGTACCATTTGATGTAGCCATTAATTCTTGTACAATCAACCCTGCTCGATTATTAAAAGAAGATGATCATATCGGAAGAATTTGTGCAGGTTATGACGCAAATATCGTTGTTTTAAAAGATGATTATTCTGTAGAACAAACATTTGTTCAAGGAATCAAACAAATATAAAAAGTGAAGGAAAATTAATTCCTTTATTTTTTTCATGTGATAATCTCCTCTAATTTATAGCTAATGTAAAGAATAGATTATATTCATTACGTATCAGAAAGGTCATAGACGATGAAAAATAAAAGCAAAGAAAGTTTGATTCAAAAAAAGTTATTCCGAGAAACTTGTGCAGTTATGGTTTGCCAAGCATTATCACAACAAGGTTCTGGTTTTATTGATGGACTTATAACAAGTATTTTTCTTGGAAGTATGGCAATGGGAGCCTCAGGAATTACACAGCCTTTTTTCAGTATTATCGGAGTTTTTTCTGGCATGTTAATGCTAGGAACACAAAAATTGTTTATTGATTTTTTAGGGAAAGGTGAAAAAGAAAAAGCAAGAATTGCTCTTTCAACTGCTATCACAGTATCAATCTTTCTTTCCATTGTCTTATTCCTGTTGCTTTTCTTTGCGGCTGGCCCTATTGTACAGCTATTAGGCGCTCGAGGAAATGCTGCTAATCTGTATGCTGATGCTAAAAATAATTTAATTGGCCTTTCTCTTGGAGTTCCCGCTTTTATTCTTGTACCTGTATTAACACCAATTGCTCAATCGGAAGGTAAAATAAAATATGTTGGAATATCAATTGCTGCAATTGCCTTATCAGATATTGTATTAGATTTAATTGTCGCAAAAACTGGATTAGGTCTTTTTGGCATGGGACTTGCAACAAGCATTGCTCAGTGGTTAGGACTCTTTATAATTCTTGTTCCATTATTAATAAAGCCAATCATATATCCTTCTATAAGAATCTGTAATATAAAGTATCTTATTGATATTGTAGAAATCGGAATACCAATTTTCGTAAGACGGACATGTAATACACTTCGACCAATCCTCGTTAATACCATTGTAATTACTATTGGTAGTGGTACTGCCATGAGTGCAATGTCTATGCGAAATAATTTTTCAAATATTACAGAATGTCTATCAAACGGTATTGGAGCAGCCTTTATTTTACTAACTTCTTTATACGTTGGAGAACAAAACAAAGATGCGCTTAATACGTTGCGAAAATCCAGTATGAAACGTGTTCTGTTTATTGAAGTTTTATACGCTTTCGTAATCTACATTTTAGCCGTTCCTATTACTGATCTTTATGTAAAAGATAATCTACAGGTTAGAAATTATTTAATTGTCGCAATTCGTTGCATTGCAATAAACACACCTTTATTAGCGGTTAGTGAAGTAATTCAATCTTATGCACAAGGAATTGGAAAAATAAATCGTTCCAATTTACTTAGTCTACTAAGTAGACTAGTTTATTTGGTAATCTCTATATTTGTATTAGGTAACTTATTTGGAATTTCCGGTATATGGATTGCTTTTCCAGTAGCATCTTTACTTACAATAGTTACGGCAATCACAATGGAATATTTTGAAAGCAAGAAAAATGGTATAGAGTTATTATTTCCAATACCAGAAGAATGTAATATCAATGACAATGATAAAATTGTTCAAAGAATTGATGAAGGAGAAGATGCAATTAATCAAATCGTCAAAACATCAGAAGATATTCATTCTTTTTGTATACAACATGAAATTGATGAAAAAAGAGCTATGTTTGTAGCGCTATGCTATGAGGAAATAGCTTGTAATATTTTTGAACATAATAAGCCACTCAAAAATCGAAAAATTACCATTGATGTTTTTGTTGCAATTACAGATAATAATATAAACATTCGATTACGTGATAATTGTACAAAATTTAATATTGTTGAAAAATATAATACATGCAAATATGATCCAAATCATCCTGAGAAAAATTTAGGGATTCGTGTTGTTATGAAAAGTGCGAAATCAGTTGAATATATAAATACATTTGGAATGAATAATTTAATTATTACTTTATAAACAATCTAATTCCTTCATTTTTTCAGAAATTCTTTCATGTAATTAATAGATTCTGAAAAGTATGGATCTTCATGGAAACCATGTGGTGCGCCTTTTAAGATATGATACTCACACTTTTCTCCATATACTTCTTTTGCTTGTTCACTGTAAGAAATAGGCACAATTGCGTCTGCATCTCCATGATTTAATAATACTTTTCCTTTATATCCTTTGATTTCTTCATACATGTTAAAATCAAGCACACTTCTAGCGTACTCTCCATTCAACTTCATCTTACCTTCGCCAATGAAATCAGGAATATTCTTTGGATCAAATTGAATAATTTGCATAGAACCTTTTCTAGCATCATCTGGAATACAAAAAGCAGGATAATTCAATATTAAACGTTCAATCATTTCAGGATGTCTAGAAGCATAAACTGCAGAAACAAATCCTCCTTGTGAATATCCAATTAATGTTAATAAATCTGGATTAACCTGTGTATCTTTTTGTACAAATTGAACAACATCACCTAAATCATCAACTTCAGTTAAAGGTGTCATTTCAGAATGAAAGTTTCCATCACTGATTGTTTCAAAACCTCCACCACAAAAATCAAAGACATAACAAACATATCCTTCTTCCATTAATTCTTTCGCATCAGCGTAAACACTACGCATATC
>CAVKTV010000092.1:0-8095 GCA_963659075.1 Lachnospiraceae bacterium
ATAAAGGATGCAACAATGGAACCAACAATTCCTCCAATTAGACCAATGACAATATTTTTTGTCATATTATTTGAATTGTTTCCTGTTACAACAGTCGCAACTGTTCCAGCGATTGCACCAACAATAATGCCTCTTATTAAACTTAAAATCATAAATGCCTCCTTATGTTTATAGTATAACATGTATCTAAAAGAAAAACGGTTTCACAATTTTAGTAGGAAAACATGTTTCTCTTTGTTATAATAGTTTCAGAAATTTGGAGGTTTTCAATCATGTATAAACGTGTTTTACTAAAACTAAGCGGAGAAGCTTTGAGTGGAAATGAAAAAAACTTCGATGCGAATGTTTTACACGGTCTTGCGGAAGAAATTAAAGAAGCACAATCTTTAGGTATTGAAATTGCAATCGTAGTTGGTGGTGGTAACTTTATTCGTGGAAAGACAGTTACGGATATTGGCATTGATCGCGTACAAGGTGATTATATGGGGATGCTCGCTACAATTATGAATGCTTTAGCGATTCAAGCTTCTTTAGAAGGTGTTGGAATTGATACACGTGTTCAAACATCTATTGAAATGAACAAAGTAGCTGAACCATTTATTCAACGTCGTGCAATTAGACACTTAGAAAAGGGTAGAGTTGTTATTTTTGGTGGAGGAACTGGATCTCCATTCTTCTCAACAGATACAACTGCAGCATTACGTGCATCAGAAATCAAAGCAGATGCAATTTTAATGGCAAAGAATGGTGTTGATGGTGTCTATAACGCAGATCCAAAAAAGGATCCAAGTGCAACACGTTATGATCATTTAACTTATATGGATCTTTTAAATGAAGGATTACAAGTTATGGATTCTACAGCTACTTCTATGTGTATGGATAATAACATGGAACTTGTTGTATTTAACATGAATGAAAAAGGAAATATTGTTAAAGCTATGAAGGGTGAAGCAGTATGCACTCGTATCAATAAGGAGGAAAAATAATGGCTTATCCAATTATCGACAGTAGTACTGTCAAAATGAATAAAGTGATGGATCACTTAAAAGAAGAACTCGCTACAATTCGTACAGGTATGGCAAATGCTAGTATGTTAAATCGCGTTGAAGTAGATTACTATGGTTCTCCAACACCTTTAAATCAGATTGCTGGTATTTCTGTTCAAGAAGGTAGAACACTTGTTGTTAAACCATATGATCCAACATCATTAAAGGCAATTGAAAAAGGTTTAAATGAAGCTGATCTTGGTATGGCTCCACAAAATGATGGTGCTGTAATTCGTTTAACTGTTCCTCAATTAACAGGTGAAACACGTAAAGAATTAGCTAAGAAAGTTGGTAAGATTGCAGAAGAATGTAAAGTTCAAATTCGTAATATCAGAAGAGATGCAAACCAAGCTATCAAGAAAGATAAAGAAATGGACGAAGATACACAGAAGGATGCAGAAAACGAAGTACAGAAGTTGACAGATAAATATACAAAAGAAATTGATGCAACTTCAAAGAAAAAACAAGATGAAGTATTAAAAGTTTAATGGATGAACCGATTCTATTTGGAATCGGTTTTTATTTGTTTAAAAAAGAGAAGACTAATCATCTTCTCTAAATTGATTGATATTAACATCTAATGGTTCATCTAATTTATCAGATACATATTTTCCACTCTTTTTTCTTTGTTTCACACATTCTGTAAGAATGTATTCAATTTGTCCGTTGATACTACGAAAATCATCTTCTGCCCATGCAGATAAATCATCATATAGTTTCTTGGAAATGCGAAGTGGAATTTGTTTCTTTTCCATTAATACAATGATCCTGAATTTACAACAGGTTGTGCATCTTTATTTCCACACAACACTACTAATAAATTAGAAACCATTTGCGCTTTTCTTTCTTCATCGAGATCAACAACACCATTTTCTTTTAATCGTTCTAATGCCATTTCAACCATACCAACAGCACCATCAACAATCATTTTTCTTGCGTCAATAATTGCGGCTGCTTGTTGTCTTTGTAACATAACAGATGCGATTTCTGGAGCGTACGCTAAATAGGTAATACGTGCATCAATGATTTCTAGACCTGCTTCTTCTACTTTTTCTTGGATTTCTTCTTTGATACGTTTGGCTACAATTTCACTGGATCCTCTAAGTGATCCATCATCCGCAATTCCATCACCGGTTGTATCTACATTACTCGCTACATCATATGGATAGATCCGAACAACATTTCTTAGTGCACTATCACATTGTAAGCTTAAATATTCTTTATAGTTATCAACGTTGAATACTGCTTTATAAGTGTCATTTACTTTCCAAATGACTGCGATTCCAATTTCAACAGGATTCCCAAGACAATCATTGATTTTTTGAACTGCGTTATTTAAAGTCATCATTTTCAATGAAATCTTATTGGATGCCATTGATACTTCTACACCATTTTGTTCTGTTACTTTTTTCTTTACATCTCCACTTTGAGAAAGACTTGTTTTAGCGGCAGGATTGATTGAAGTACAAAAAGGATTTACAAAGTAAAAACCTTCTCCTTTTAATGTACCAATATATTTACCAAATAGTGTTAATACTAAAGCTTCTTGTGGTTTTAATACTTTCAGTCCAATAAATGAAACACAATCAATGATCATAATAACAATTGATAAAGTTCCAAGAAGAACTGAGTCTAACCTAACGGATACTATAAATAAATATACAGATAAACAAATTGTGATAAGAATGAGTAATAAAGCTAACATTCCATTCTTTTTCTTTTCTAACGTAATTTCTTTCATAAGAATCTCCTTCTGATATCAATATGATATCATTCAAATATCATAAGTAAATAGCTTTTCAACAAATTCTTTCAATTGCATATAAAATCTCCTATAGATGAAAGAAGATAAATAACAGAAACTACGATATAATAGATACGTTGATGAATGGAGTATAACGATGTTGAAAGAATGTAAACATGTAGCGATCATCATGGATGGCAATGGTAGATGGGCAAAAGCACAAGGGAAGCCTAGAACTGCTGGGCATTTAGTTGGTGCAGATAATGTAAGAACAACAGCGATTGCTGCGAGTGAATTAGGTGTAAAATATTTAACACTATATGCTTTTTCTACAGAGAATTGGAAGCGAAGTAAAGATGAAGTAAGTTATATCATGAAATTACCTGCAATATTCTTTAAGAAATATATGCAAGAATTTTTAGACCGCGGATATAAAATGAATATTATTGGTGAATTAGATATGTTACCTAAATCTACACAAAAAGTTTTATATGATGCGATGGAAGAAAGCAAAGATAATACAGGTTTAAATTTAAATATTTGTATGAATTATGGTTCACAACGTGAGATCTTACTTGCAGCTAAGAATTACGCAAAAGATGTTTTAGAAGGTAAAGCAGACTTGAATTTAGATGAAGAAGGATTTGAAAAATATTTAATGACAAAAGATTTTCCACCTGTAGATCTTTTGATTCGTACAAGTGGAGAAGAAAGAATTTCAAATTACTTATTATGGCAAATTGCTTATGCGGAATTAGAATTCATTCCAGAATCTTGGCCTGAATTTACACCAGAAGTATTAAAGAGATGCTTAGAAGAATATACAAAGCGTGATAGAAGATTTGGAGGCGTTACAAATGAATGAAAAGATGAAAATCAAAACGATTGCGGCAATTGTTATTATCGCAATTGTAATACCACCATTATGTTTTGGTGGATGGCTTTTAAAAGTTTTAGAAGTTTTAATTGCGATTGGTGCAGCATATGAAGCAAGTAAATTGGTTACTGGAAAAGTAGATTATGTTGGAACAGTTTTATGTTTTCTTTCAGAAATTGTCATGATGTTTGTTCCTGCTGAACAATTTTCTGCAGTACTAGCGTTATGGTTAGTTATATTGTTTATTGTAGAATTATTAAAAGGGAAAGTTGCGACAGATGGCGTTGTTTATCCATTTGTGATTACTGTTTTAATTGGTATTGCCTTACGTTGTGTAGATCAAGTCTATGAATTAACACTCTCTGGTGGACTAGTGATGTTATATATTTGTTTAGCTTGTTTTATGTGTGATACAGGTGCTTACTTTATTGGTGTAGCGTTTGGAAAACATAAAATGATTCCAGAAGTTTCTCCAAATAAAACATGGGAAGGTTCAATTGGTGGATATGTAACAGGACTTGTTTCTTCATTGATTTTTGGATTGTTCTTTTTAGAAGAATTTCCACTCCTTTTAATTGTATTAGGTAGTGTATTATTACCACTTGTTGCACAAGTTGGTGATTTATCTTTTTCTTCTATAAAAAGAAGATTTGATATTAAAGACTTTTCAAATTTAATTCCCGGTCATGGTGGTATTTTAGATCGTATTGATTCATTGGTGTTTTGTTTGATGGTGTTTAATGCGTTGATGATCTTAGTAGGGGTTATTTGATGAAAAGATTAGTTTTATTAGGTGCATCTGGTTCTATTGGTGTACAAACAATTGATATCATCCAACAACATCCAGATTTATTTGAATTGGTTTCTTTTGGTGTAGGAAAAAATATAGAAAAGGCAAAAGAATATCTAGATTTATTTCCTTCCATTGAAACGATTTCTGTTCAATTAGAACAAGATGCAATTGCGTTACAAAAGGAATACCCAAATAAAATGATTTTGTTTGGTGAAAAAGGAATGGAAGAAATCGTATCGAAAGATAATTATGATGTTTTAGTGAATGCACTTGTTGGATTTGCAGGTTTTTTACCAACCTTAAAAGCTATTGAATCTCATCATAACGTTGCATTAGCGAATAAAGAAACACTCGTATGTGGTGGTGAACTGATCAATCGTGCATTGAAAGAATATGGTTGCGAATTATATCCAATTGATTCAGAACATTCTGCGATTTGGCAATCTTTAAGAGGAAATAAAAAAGAACAAGTGAAACGTTTATTGATTACTTGTTCTGGTGGTTCCTTCCGTAATAAAACAAGAGATGAACTCAAAGATGTTACAGTTGAACAAGCTTTAGCACATCCAAATTGGTCTATGGGTTCTAAGATTACAATTGATTCTGCAACTTTAATGAACAAAGGCTTTGAAGTTATTGAAGCACATTGGTTGTTTGATATTCCATATGATAACATTTCTGTTTTAATGCATCCAGAAAGTGTTGCTCATAGTGCAGTAGAATATGTAGATCATAGTGTGATTGCACAACTTGGAGCACCAGATATGCGTTTGCCAATTCAATACGCTTTAACATATCCTGATCGTTATGCATATCAATTGGATACACCATTAGATCTAACAAAATTAGGTACATTACACTTTGATGCACCAGATACAACACGTTTTCCATTATTAGCGTTAGCGTTTGAATGTGGTAAAAAAGGTGGTAATTTGAATGCGGTTATGAATGCAGCCAATGAAGTCGCAAATGCAGCATTTAGAAATCATGAAATACCTTTTTTAAAGATAGAAGAAATTGTAATCAGTGCTGTTCATCATGTACCATATCAAGAATTGAATACCGTACAAGATGTCATAGATGCTGATAAATGGGGTAGGGAATATGCAATGCAGTTGATTAAAGGAGTACAGGCATGACAATTATTTATTTCTTACTTTTATTGAGCGCAATTATTTTGATTCATGAAGCAGGACACTTAGTAGCTGCGAAAATATTTGGTGTTTATTGTTATGAATATTCATTTGGTATGGGACCAGTGTTGTTCAAGAAACAAGGAAAAGAAACACAATATTCGATTCGTTGTTTGCCAATTGGTGGATTTGTTGCGATGGCAGGAGAAACGGATGGAGATGAAGCGTATCCTGATGTCGTTGTACCTGAAGGAAGAAGATTAACGGAAAAAGCACCATGGCAAAAGATCATTATTATGTTAGCTGGTGTTTTCATGAACTTCGTTTTAGCCTTTTTGATTTTTTCGCTTGTTGTTTTGCATAATGGAACATTTGCGGAAAGTCCAAAAGCAGTTGTCGCACAAGTTGTAGAAAATTCTCCAGCAGAAAAAGCTGGATTCCAACAAGGAGATAAAATCTTACAAGTTACAAAAGAAGATGGATCATCTATCAAACCAGATACGTATTTAGATATGCAAGCTTTCTCAAGTGGATATAGTGGAGAAGAAACATATACGATTGAACGTGATGGTGAAGAATTAACAATTAAAGTAACACCTGAATACAATGAAGAATCAGAAAGTTATTTGATTGGAATTCAAGGTGAAAGTGCTGAATATGTGGATGTAAATATCATTAATTGTTGGAAGTTTGGTGTTGAAGAAATGGTTTCTATCACAAAACTGATGGTATCTACAATCAAAGGATTGATCTTCCATGGTGCAGGAGTGAATCAATTGAGTGGACCAATTGGAATTTACCAAGCAACAGAAACATATGCTTCGTATGGTCTATCTACATATTTATTATTGATTGCTCAATTATCATTAAATGTAGGAATCTTTAATTTATTACCACTTCCTGTATTAGATGGTGGACAGGTCGTAATAACGATACTAGAATGGATTACAGGTAAGCAATTCGACAATAAAGTAAAAACAGGAATCATGATTGCTTGTTGGGTATTGTTGATTGGATTAATGGTGTTTGTAACGTGGAATGATATCTCACGTTTAATAGGAGGATAAAAAATGGCAACGATTTTAGTAACAGGAGGAACTGGTTACATTGGTTCTCACACATGTGTGGCTCTTATTCAGGCAGGATACGATGTAGTTGTATTAGATAATTTATATAACTCTAATAAAGTTGTATTAGATCGTATCGAAAAGATTACAGGAACAAAACCAAAGTTTTATGAAACAGATATTTTAGATAGAGAAGGTCTTGATAAAGTGTTTGAAGAAAATAAAATTGATGCGGTCATTCACTTTGCGGGATATAAAGCTGTTGGTGAATCTGTACAAAAACCATTAACATATTATGAAAATAATATTTCTGGTTCTGTTAATCTTTATCAAGCTATGAAGAAAGCAGGTTGTAAAACAATTGTATTCTCTTCTAGTGCAACAGTTTATGGTGATCCAGAAAAATGCCCAATCACTGAAGATTCTAAAGTTGGTGGAACAACAAATCCTTATGGAACAAGTAAACTCATGAACGAAAGAATCTTAGAAGATGTTAGTAAGAGTGATGAAGAATGGAGTGTCATGTTATTAAGATACTTCAATCCAATTGGAGCACATAAAAGTGGTCTATTAGGTGAAGTTCCAAATGGAATTCCTAACAATTTAGTTCCTTATATTGCACGTGTCGCAAATGGACAACTAGAATACTTAAGAGTATTTGGTGATGATTATCCAACACCAGATGGTACAGGTGTACGTGATTATATTCATGTATGTGATCTAGCAGATGGACATATTGGTGCAGTTAAATATGCCTTAGAACATAAAGGCGTAGAACATGTTAATTTAGGTACTGGTAAAGGATATAGTGTATTAGATGTATTACATGCATACGAAAAAGCATGTGGTAAAGAATTACCATATAAGATTCTAGAGAGAAGACCTGGAGATATCGCAGAATGTTATGCTGATTCTTCAAAAGCTAAGAAGTTATTTGGTTGGCAAGCACAGTATGACATTGATGAAATGTGCGAAGATTCTTGGAACTTCACATTAAAGAATCCAAATGGAATTGAATAAGATATGAGAAAAATCTCATATCTTTTTTCATTATTAGCTAAATATAACTCCACGATAACCAAGGAGGGGTATTATTAAGATATTGTAAATTGGGAGGGGAGTAGTCTATGAAAATGAAGAAGATTACCAAACTAGTATTATCTTTATTGATGATGCTGACATGCATTAACCTTTCTGCAGTTCGTGCTGAGGATGACGGTGTAAATGCTGGTACAAATAAAGCAGAAATCACTATGCCTTCAGAAGAAAAGACAGTTGATAAAATGTCATCTGATGAATTATTTGCATATATTATGACATTAGATGCTGATCAATTAGATGCATTATATGATGAATATGAAAATCTAGATGATTTGATGTCTAACTTCACAGAAGAACAACAAGCTGAATTAGCAAAGAAGTTTGGAAACAGTGA
>CAVKTV010000093.1:0-7925 GCA_963659075.1 Lachnospiraceae bacterium
ACGTAGTGCAGCATCAACACCCATCTTATCAAGTTGTAAACCTAATTGATAAGCTTGATCTGGATCATCTAAATCATATGTATCTACTAGATTATCAATCTTTTGTGATACAACTTTCCATCTACCTGGAGCATCCTTTTCAATGTAGAAATCAGGACGTTTTGGTTGATAACGATAGATAATCGTTTCTTCAATTGGTGCAGCATTTTCAGCTTCAACAACTTTAGCGTTATCTATTGCTTCCATTGCGGCATATAAAACTTGTTTCAGTCCTTTATGTTCCAAAGTGGATACTTCAAATATCTTCAAGTTAGGATATTTTTTCTTGAATTCATCTAAATACATAGATGCATATTCATCGTCCATTTTATTCGCAACAACGATTTGTGTTTTCTTTTCTAAATCAGCATCATAAGTCGCAAGTTCTTTATTAATGATATCATAACATTCACATGGATCACCTGCTTGACCACTCATATCAACAACATGAATTAAAACACGACATCTACGAATATGTCTTAAAAATTCATGGCCTAATCCTCTACCTTCACCAGCGCCTTCAATTAAACCAGGCATATCAGCTAGAACGAAACCTTTTTCACTTCCTAGATCAACTACACCAATATTAGGTTCAATTGTTGTAAAAGGATACGCAGCAATTTCAGGTCTAGCATTTGTAACTACAGATAAGAATGTTGATTTTCCAACAGAAGGGAAACCAATCAATCCAGCATCAGCTAATAATCTTAATTCAATTTGAATATTTAAAGATTCACCAATTTCACCAGGTTGTGCATATTCAGGTGCATCATTTCTAGCAGTCGCAAAATGATGATTTCCTAAACCACCTTTTCCACCATGAGCAATCAATACTTTTTGACCAGGTTTTGTAAGATCAGCTAATAAGTCACCATTGTCAGCATTACGAATCATTGTTCCAAGTGGTACACCAACTACAACATCATCACCACTTTTTCCATGCATTTTTTTAATTAAACCAGGAGAACCATTTCCAGCTTTAATTGTTTTTGTGAAACGAAGCTTCGTTAATGTTGTTTCATTTGTATCTACGGCAAAATAAACAGATCCACCATTACCGCCATCTCCACCGGCAGGGCCACCCATTGGATAAAACTTTTCTCTTCTCCAAGCAACGATACCTCTTCCACCATCGCCAGCTTTTACATGCATTTTAATAAAATCAATCATGTTTTTCTCCTTTCTTGAAAAAAATACTCCTGAAAAATATTCAGGAGTATCACTTAAACTTACGCTTCTACAGGATAAACAGAAACCTTAGTTTTGTCTCTGCCTAAACGTTCATACTTAACGATACCTGCAGCTGTAGCAAACAATGTATCATCTCCACCACGCATAACGTTCTTTCCTGGCATGATTCTTGTTCCTCTTTGTCTGTAAAGGATAGAACCAGCATTTGTATATTGACCATCAGCTTTCTTAGCGCCAAGTCTTCTACCAGCAGAATCTCTTCCGTTCTTTGTGGATGATACACCCTTTTTGGATGCGAATAACTGCATATTCAGAGTGAACTTCATAGTATTAAACCTCCATTATTTTTATATATTCTTTGTTAACTTCTTGAGCTGTTTTCAACATGTATAGAGCAGTTTCACAAATCGTATTACTTTTATCACAAGGATCAGAGATATGAATCTTTGCATATCCTTCTTCTAAAACAATATCTTCTTCATGAACCATTTCATACAATGCATTTGCGAGCCCAGTAATAATACCGCTAACGATAGCACAAACTAAATCATGACCATAATCAGCACTTTGTGCGTGTCCTTTTACTTCAATTGAAACAAAATCTGGATTTCGTTTTACGGCAATTTGAATCATAATTAAGCCTCAATAGCTTCAACAGTCAACTTTGTATATGGCTGTCTATGACCTTGTCTTCTTCTTGTAGAACCCTTCTTAGCCTTATACTTGAAGATTCTAATTTTCTTTTCTTTTCCTTGTTTAACAACCTTAGCAGTAACCTTTGCACCTTCTACATATGGTGTTCCGATCTTTGTGCTTTCATTGCTTACAAGAACGACCTTGTCAAATACTACTTCTTCACCAGCTTCTACATCCAACTTTTCAACATAGATTTCCTGGCCAGCTTCAACTTTAAGCTGCTTTCCGCCTGTTTCGATAATTGCGTACATTTATTACACCTCCTGACATTTATCATAAGACGCGCCATTAAGGGGACTTACGTTCTTAAACCCTTTTTTGTGCGGTTACAGACCTCCTGTCGAGGGCTGATAACGGACTAATGATACACGAACAATAGCTATTCGTCAATGAAAATCAAAGCATTTTCTTAACTTTTTTTGCGTATTTCTTACGTTCTTTTGCGCTGCAGTTAGAAAGTGAAGTTAATTGTGAATAAATATTTAACTTTTGTTTTGTTGAATACTTGTCATCTAGTTCCACTTTCACTACTGTCACATTCACAGCTTCCATTAATTCATGTTCATTAAATTTTTCTGAGCCTGTTAAATTTGTTTCAAATTCAGCTGCAGTACTTTTATTATGATATGCCATACATCATCTTAGAGGAATTCTTCCTCTTCCTTTCTCTTATAAACTGTGACAACTTCTTGTGAAGCAATTGCTTCATTTAATTTTGTTTCATAATCAAATAGTGATTCATAATGAAGACTCTTTTCACTTGTTGGATGAGTTACTGGATTTTTAGGATCAAAGATTGTACAACAATCTTCAAATGGAAGAATACTCGTTTCATATGTTCCAATCTTTCTAGCTAGATCAATGATTTCAACCTTATCAAAACATACTAATGGTCTTAATACAGGAATTTGAATCGTTTCATTGATGACCGCAATAGATTCCAATGTCTGTGAAGCAACTTGTCCAACAGATTCTCCAGTTCCTAATGCGAGACAATGATTCACTTTTGCGATTCTTTCAGCTAAACGATACATCATTCTTCTCATGATTGTGATTGCGTACGGATCACCTGCTGCTTTATAAATTTCTAATTGAATATCTGTAAAATTAACAACATGAACTTTCATAGATCCTTGATATTCACTTACCATTTCAGCTAGCTTTAAAACTTTATCTCTAGCTGCTTGAGAAGTATACGGTGGTGAAGCAAAGTGAATCGCTTCTACATACAATCCACGTTTCATTAATTCATATGCTGCAACTGGTGAATCGATACCACCACTTAATAATAACAATACTTTTCCATTGATACCTGCTGGGTATCCACCTGCACCTTTGATTTTATCAGAAGTGATATATGTATATTTCTCATGGACTTCTACACGAATCAGTAGTTCTGGTTGATGTACATCGACTGTTAAATCTGTATTATGTAAAATATTACCGGCACATGCACGATTAATTTCATCAGAAATCATTGGAAATGATTTATCATGACGTTTTGCCATCATTTTAAAAGTCTTTTTATTAGAATCTTTTGCGATTCTTAAACATGTTTCTTTGATTGTTTCAATATCACTATCTACTTTTTCTGTAAATGAGAAAGAAGAAATTCCAAATACTCTTTTTAACTTTTCTGAAATATCATCTGTATTTTCATCTGTTAATTTAATATAAATACGATCATGAGTTTTTTGATATGTTAGATTTGGATAATCTCTTAGAGCATATTTAATATTGTGATATAAACGCGTAATAAAATCTTTTCTATTTTTCCCTTTTGTAGATAATTCACCATATCGAATTAAAACTGTATCATATTTAACCATATGTCTTAATAACTCCTTTCAACGCTTCTAAGAAAGCTTTCACTTCTTCTATTGTATTGTGGTAAGAAAGAGAAATACGAATACAAGAAGAAGCTCTTTTTGCGCTAAATCCCATTGCTTCTAAAACATAGCTAGGATTCATAGATTTAGAATCACAAGTACTTCTAGCACTTACCATAAATCCACATTCATTTAATGCATTCTGCATGACTTCACTTGGAATATTTTCATAAGAAAAATTAACCGTTGAAGCAATCGCATCTTCAGGCGAATTGATTTCAACACCTTCTATTTGTTTCAATCCATCTATCAAACAATCATGCATTTCTTGAATCAAAGAATGATACTTCTGACCATTTTCTAAAGCTAAACGAAGAGTTTTCGCAAAGACCATATCAACAGGTGCATTGCTTGTACCACCTCTTAATCCATATTCTTGTTCACCACCATTAATTAAAGGAACAAAAGGAACAAAAGATTTTTTTATTAATATTCCACTTCCCTTTAGACCTTCTAATTTATGTGCAGATATAGAAGCTAAATCAACATTTGATAAATCTAGAGGTACTTTTCCTATAGATTGTGTTAAATCAACATGCATATAGGCATGTGAATGTTTTTTTACATATTCACTGATTTCACTAATTGGATTAATTGACCCAGATTCATTATTGACATACATGATTGAAACAATTGCTGTATCTTCATCTAATGCATCTTTCACTTGTTGTAAAGAAACTTTACCTTCATGGTTAACAGGAAGATATGTAACACGATATCCAAATAACTCTTCCATTTGCTTACAACAATTCATAATAGAAGAATGTTCTACATTTGTTGTGATGATATGTTTCTTATCTAAATGCGCTGCACATACGCCTTTGATTGCGGATGTATTTGATTCACTAGAACCAGATGTGAATATAATATCTTGCGAAGAAACTCCCAAAAGCCCGGCGATTGCTCGGCGGGCCTTTTCTAACATTTGACTTACTTCTATTCCTTCATTATAAATAGATTCAGAATTTACATAGTATTTCTTTAATAATGAAGTATAAGTTTCTAGCACTTCTGGATGAATATTTGTTGTGCTAGCGTTATCAAAATAAACTCTATTACGCACCTTTTGAGTTCTCCTTGATCATATTTTCATAATTACCAGGATGAATCTTTTCAATTGTAGCGATACCAATCGTTAAAGCTTTTGTATATTCACCATTTCTGAAACACAGTTCACTTCTAGTTAATTCAGAATCAATATCTGCATATGTAGAACGATAACGGTTTCCAAAGACAATTGTATTTTCAACCATTACAACTGTTCCAACTACATTATTTACATTGTTATAAAGCTTATAGATAAAATCTAATGCTTCTTGTAATGTAGCGTTTAACAATTGCATGTTAATTGGGCTTTCTTTCATCAATCCATCTAAAGAACGAATATATTCATATGCTTTACGCATGTCATCTTCATATTGTTCAGAAATATTTGGTAATTTATACTTGCGAATCTTAACTTGCATCAAATTCATGATGATCTGTAATTTTGTTAATTGCTTACCAGCACGATCTTCATCACCAGTAGCCATTTCAATACGGCTCTTCATATCAACAAAAGCGGCATTCACTGCACTTACCTTTTGGTTTAGATCAGAAATATTTGTAACGACCATAGTAGCTGGCATATTATAATTCTTTTCAGCATCCAAAACAGATAAACGTAATGTATTAAGTTTTGTTAATACATCATTTTGTTTTGTAGCTTCAGGAACCAATGCTTGTAATCCATATTTCTCTGAAGAAGCTGTTAATTCAGATACAACATACTTCGCATTTTTATTTGTTTCTTCAAATAATTCTTCTGTATCTCTTGTCAAAGATTTCATTTGATCAAACGCAACAGATTCAGAATGAATAGAAGATGATAATTGTGTGATACGTTCTTTATATGTATTCAAGTTTTCTTGAACACCTTCTGTTTTACCTTCTTTTAATTTCTTAAGATCATCATTTAATGATTGTGTAAGAATATTCAAATTCTTTTCTACATCTAAATGCTTTTGATATACACCACGACTTTGATTACGTTTATATTCCTTCGCACATGTTTCTAACATATTAGGAACAACTCCACGTGCATCCTCTAATAAGGATGGCATATCATCCAACATACTTTCTAATTCTTGCATGCTAACTTGAATTGCTTCTAATTCCTTATTTGCACGCTCATAATCAGAAGAATACATCCAATCTTCAAACGTAGAGAACATTTTTTCTGTATCTGTAATCTTTGTTTCAACAGAATTCCAATTATATGAAAGTTTTGAAGCATTTTCTTGTGCAGTAGATTTTAAAGCACGGAAACGATTCTTTAATGTTGTTACTTCTTGACGCTGTGCTGTTTCTTTCGCAAGGATTTCATCTAAGTATGCATCTAAATCACCTGCTTCTTTTGTTGTTAAAGAAACATCTGTTTCTAATTCTGTCATTAAGCTATCAGCTTTGCGAAGTTTTCCTAAAAGAATTGCATCTTCACAATTCGCTAAAGTCGCAGAAATCTTTTTTAATGAAGCTTGCGTAGAATCATAGCTCTTCTTAGCTTCATTCACTTTTTCAGCAGCTTCTGCATTAGAGCGAGCAGCTGTAACTGCTTTATTCATTTTAAAAGTCAAAGGAATTGCCTTGATATCATTATATCTTTTTTCTAATCCCTCTAATTCTTTACGAAATTTCTTTGTACGAATTTTTTCAATAATTAACCACGCTGCTAATATCAAAACAAGCACCGCAATACCAATAACTACTCTTATATCGGAGATAATACTTAAAACTTTATTCATTCTTATACCTCTTCACATCATTTTCAATCCTTAACATTTTAACATAAACATTCTTTTCGTGAAATATGAAAGAATATTATTGACGAATTTTATTTCAATGCATATAATCTTTGTTGCGTCAAATAATAGCAGCTTATAGAGTCTTAAGCAAAAGCGTTGTTAAGATACGATCTAGGCAAAGTAACTGAGCTGAAACAGCGAAATGTCATTATAACAACACTCCTTAATGATGATCTATACCTGTTGTTGTTTCGCTTATGTCATAAGGAGGAATAACACATGGCACGTTACACAGGTCCTGTTTGGAAGAAGTCTAGACGCTTAAGCTTCTCCATCTTAGAAACAGGCGAAGAGCTAAAGAAAAGAACTTATGCTCCAGGACAACATGGTCCAACAAAGCGTATCAAACTAAGTGGTTACGGAACACAGCTTCGTGAAAAGCAAAGAGTTCGTAACATGTATGGTTTAAACGAAAAGCAATTTGCTAACTTGTTCCATAAGGCATCCAAGATGGATGGTATGGCAGGTGTAAACTTCTTAGTTCTTCTAGAATCCAGATTAGATAACCTTGTTTATCGTATGGGATTTGCTAGAACAAGAAAAGCAGCTAGACAGCTCGTTAACCATGGTCATATCGAAGTAGATGGCAAGAAGTTAGACATTCCAAGCGCAGAAATCAAGCCAGGTCAAGTAATTTCTGTTCGTGAAAATGCTAGAAACTTCGCTGTTATCAACGAATCTCTTGAATCCAATATCTCTACTCCAGCATTTGTTGATGTAGATAAGGAAAACAAGAAAGGCACATTCGTAAGACTTCCTGAAAGAAATGAACTCAATCAGGAAATCAATGAATCCCTCATCGTTGAATACTACAACAGATAATAATCGGTTAGGTATGTTAAGAGTCATCAAAATGATGACTCTTTTTTTCTTTTCAAAATACATATTTCGTCGTATTCTATTATGCATATGAAGAGGTACGATTTATGGATACAAAGCAATCTTTAGAACAATTAGATGATGAAATTTTATCACTTGTTAAAAAAAGAATATCATTATCAGAACAGGATGATTCTTCTAATATTGATTCTTTCATTCATTCTGTCATTGCTTTAAGTAATCAAAAGAAATATAAAACAGAATTTAAACTTTCACCTACTGTTGGTTATCAAGGTGTTTCTGGTGCATTTTCAGAACAAGCATGTAAAAACTTCTTTACAGATGACGTCAAAACAATTGGTTATCCAGAATTTGAAGATGTTAAAAAAAAAAAAAAAAATGGTGCTATTGATTATGGTGTATTACCAATCGAAAATTCATCCACTGG
>CAVKTV010000094.1:0-3693 GCA_963659075.1 Lachnospiraceae bacterium
GGAATCCATGTATTATCTTTTGATGGTGAAATAATAGAATGTATACAAGTTGTAATTGAGAAGCAACCTAGTGTTATTCAAAGATATGATGATTTGTTGTATGTAACAAATGAAGTAAGAAATTATTGTAGTTTGAATGGTACTGGTGGTGGAATATCTTGTTATAAGATATTAGAAAATGGAATGATAGAAAAAGTAAATGATTCTATATCATATGGTGCTAGACCTTCTTTTGTATCTGAAAGTGAAGATCATAAATACTTATATGTTAGTAATCATGGTTCTCATAGTAGTGTAATATGTCATTATGAGAAAGATGAGAATGGATGTATTCAATTAGTAAGACAATTTGATGATTCTAATGTAGTAGCTTTTGAATTAAATGAAGATGGTAGTATTGGAAAATGTATTGATTTGTATCAAGTAGAAGGTAGTGGCTATTGGTGCTATGGTGGTGGTCAATCTACGAGCCATTTACATTGTGTTAAAGTACATGATAAATATATTTATACATGCAATCGAGGGAAGGATGAAATAGAAGTATTCTGTTTTAATGGAAAAGAATTGAAATTGGTAAATACGATTCAATGCCCTTATGGATATGCGCCTAGATACATGGATATCAAGAATGGCTATGCATGTGTATTGTATGAAAATTATCCTTGTGTATCTTTGTTTAGAATAGTAAATGATTCTTTGATTGAATTAGATAAAAGTGGAACAAAGAATCATTCCTATTATGAAAAATATCCTTTACCTATATTCACTAAAAAACATGCTGATAAGGATGAAGTAAATACTTGTGGTATGTTTGATCATAATAGAAGTATGCCAAGTGATGTTCATATCATGAATGATTATGTTTATGTAAGTAATAGATGCTTTCAAGGAAAAGGTAGCATAAGTGTATTAAAGATAGTAGAAGATCATTTAGAATTTATTGATGAATATGAATTGGACGGAAAAGATCCAAGAGGATTCATAGTAAGTGAAGATGGAAAATATTTGTTTGTTGCGATGTGTGATATAGGAAATGTAATATGTTATGCATTGGATAGAGAAAGTAAAAAAATCATTAAAGAAATAAATCGAATTGAAGTTGTTGGAGCGAGTTGCGTATCTTTATAATAGTGCGCACTAATCTACTTTCGCTACTTCGTTCAGCTTTCATAATGATTATGAAATACATAAAAATTAAAATTGTTTCATTCTATGATAGATGATAAACTAGCATCAAATAATGGATTGGGTGCTTATGAATAAAAAGATTATAAATATTATGCTTGGCTTAGGAATATTACTAACACAATTTGGTTGTAGTCAAAAAGAGGATGCTCTTACAATGGAAGAGGTAAAAAATATTCAAGCTTATAGTGATGGGACTATATATGGAACAGCAGTAACAAAAATTTTGATTACATATAAAGAAGATGCTGATTTAACTAGCATAGATAAGGATAGCTATATTATAGAAGATCGTGGTAGTTTAAATCCTGATTATGGAGAACTTGAAATTGACGATGTTGAAGTGAATGATAATGTAGTGACTATTAAAATTAAACATTGTTTTGATGTGACTGATAATAATGCACTAATTTATACTGGTGATAACGCAGAAGGAACAAGGGAACGCAATTCTTATGGGGTTTATGTTACAACTGGTTGGTATAGAGATATCGATGGTAATATTCATTATGGTGATGGAACAAATGATGAATATTTAAGTAATGATAATAATATTTCTTATCAAAAAAGAGAATGCTTAGACTTAAGAATAAAACATCAAGGTGAAGATGACTTTGAGAGTTTAACTGATGAATTTGGTAACTACAATAAAGATAGTAAATGGTCAGAAACAATTGATTTGCAGTTTGGTGATGATGGATTTAAAAATCTATATGATTTAAAAATTGATAGTAGTGCAAGTAATGTGACTGATAATACTGGTGATAAATATGTTAGAGGTTATTACTATGTTCCAAGTGATTATGATCCAGAAAATGGAATTGTATTTGTTTTACAAGGACAAGGAATATGTTATTGGAGATTAGAAGATGGTAGTGATAATGAAGGAACAGGCATAATGTTTGATACAGCTACTACTTCTTGGAAAAATACAGGCGCAATTATTGTACAGATACATGATCGTTCAAGCTATGGTAAAGATTATGGTAACTTTTGGGAAACATATGATTTTGTTTTAGATGATGTAAAGGTCATGAAATATTTTATTGAAAAGTATAATGTGACTGGAAATATTGTTTTACAAGGTAACTCTAGAGGTACAATGGCTGGTTCAATGATCATTAAAGCTTTAGCTGGTCAAGCTTATAATCCTAAAAATCAAATAAAAGATGGTAACTATGATGAAGATGTATATTTAGATAAAGAACTATATAACTTTGAGGTTGATTGTTTTATTTGTCAAAATGGTTCATTTGGTTATCAATATGATGAAGATGATTGGAAGGTGATTAGTGATACAAACTTAAAAGTTTGGGCTTTTAATGGGGAACAAGATACCAATGATATCCCTAATATTACTAAATATAGTGAAATAATGATGAAGAAAAATGGTGAAGATTGGACCAAAGAGAATATTCGTTTAACTGCTTTACCTTCTGAATTGTTTTATCCATTTGGTGAAAGTGATCATTCAGTGACACGTATAAACGGATGGTTTTTCGCTGATGCAGGATATTTAGGACCAGACTTAACAATAGATGAAAATGGTGAAATAGTTTACCTAAATGAATTGAATAATGAGGATACTTATACTTTACTTGCTAGAGGCAGTGGATCAGAAAAGAAGGATTATGAATATATTGTATATGATGAATCATTTCACTTATGGGCATTAAAAAGAGTTGTTGCGAATTAAACATTTCGTAACAACCCTTTTTGTATGTATATCTATACACTCATAATACTCTTACTGTTGTATCAATTACATATTTGTTTTTGATTGAAGAAAGAACTTTCATATGTTCTTGTGATAAATGGATTTGTTGTTTTTCTTTACTTTCCCATTCTTCTACTAAAAGAATGATATTAGGATCAAATGCATCTAAATAATAAGTATAAGAAATACAACCATCTTCTTTCTTGATTAGCTCTAAAACATTTGATTGTTTGATTTCATTCATAAAATCATTTCTTTTACCATCTATTGTTTTATACAATACATGTAATACCATATTTCTTTCTCACTTTCTTTTTCATATATTTTAGACCTTTTCGTGTTTTGAATTGGACAAACTTTTAGAATTGTTGGCTTTTAATGATTTCAATCTTGATAAAATCTGTATCCCCTAAACAGATGATAAATACAAGATTACACTATGCAAATGAGTCTCCGCAACGCATAGTGTTTTTCTTTTTGAGTTATATAACGGTAAAAATTTTTAAAAACTTTTAAAATATAACCGCTATATAACCACAAACAGCTATACTAATGCCAGTGAAAAGAGCTGAGGTGTAGAGACTCAATAAGCTCTTTGCCATAAAACAACGGAAGGAGACGTTATATGGGAACAGTAAGTAAGGCAACAAAGTTCGTATTAGCTATATTGATGATGATCACTTGTATTAATCTTTCATCAATTTATGCTGATGAAAACGATGTTTCTGCGCAACCAGAAGAAGAAGCAACGGTTGCATTAGTAGATGATTCTACTGAAGCAGGACAAACTG
>CAVKTV010000094.1:3703-7713 GCA_963659075.1 Lachnospiraceae bacterium
GACAGAAGCAACAAATGCAGTTGTAGAAGAGACTGTAGAAACTGCAAGCGAACAAGAAAACACACAACAAGAAGTTGAGACTCCTGCTGAATCTCCAACTGTTACAGAAACTGTAACAGAAGAAGAAACAAAGCAAGAAGAAACAGTAGATAGTACTTCTAATGTAGAAGATACAACTGTTGAAACATCTTCTGAGGATTATCAAATCAATTTGAATGATATGACATCAGATGAATTATTTGCATATATCATGACATTAGATGGTAATCAATTAGATGCATTATATGATGAATATGAAAATTTAGATGATTTGATGGCTAACTTCACAGAAGAACAACAAGCACAACTAGCTGAACATTTTGGAAATAGTGAAGAAGATATTGAAGTAGCAAGAGATTATAGTGCGAACATAACTGCTAGTATTTCTAATGCACAAGTTACATATTTTAAATGGCATAATAGCAGTGATACAAATAATGTGACATTTACAGAAGTGAAAAATGAAACTAATAAAATAAATGGTTATACAACTTCTAATCAAGATGGATATATTCTATTCTTTGTTAAGCCTGAAGATAATCATTTAATTAATGGATTAAGTGCTTCTGGTGATGACGATATGTTTCCTATTGATACAACGAAAACGGCTGCTAGTGATATAAAAACATCTGATTATGTAGGAAAAGATGGATCAGCTGGTATCAGTCAATATCCAGGATTAGCAAATGTTCTTGCGGCAGCTGCAAGAAATGGTTATGTCGCAACATTCGGATATTATAGAAGTGCAAAATCAACATTAGATCAAAGTTTTACAATTGAAGGACAACAACCTACTGTTTCAGTATCTGCTGAATCTAACAAATGGAATAACGTAAAACCTGGAGATGAAATTACATTTACAGTAACAATTAAACCTCAAGTTTTATCAAAAACAACTGTTAATAGCGTATCAATTGAGTCAGCTAAAATTAATGGAACATCGGTAACAATCAGTGAATTAACTGGTACGACTGATGGTGCATGGACAGGAAATGTCACTTATACTGCAACAGAAGATGATTGCACTAGTGGTAAAGTAACTCTATTAGTAAATACAAATACAGAATATAAAGCGTCTGTTACATCTACTGGTGCTGGAGCAGCAATTACAACTAATGTAACAATCGCAAATACTGCTCAAGCTGAATGTGCTATTGCTCAAAAGAGCCAAGTTCAATATAAATTTGTATCAGGAACATATGGTAAAGTTTTACCAAGTAAAGTAACAAATTTATTACCTCAAGATATTAAGGAATATTATACTGGACAAACAGTAACAGCTTCTGAAACTCCAATTGTAGGAACTAGAGTTGATATTGATACAAAGACAGAACATGGTTATTGGACATTTAAAGGATGGGATAAATCTACTAAAGAAATGACTGATGACGGTGTAGAATTCACTGGTACATGGGAATATACAACAAAGAAAGGTACTGCTGGATACTATTTAGCTATTGAAACTGCAACTTTAGATACAACTAAACTTGATGGAATTTCAGCAGTTACAGAAAGTGGTAAGACAAAATACTATTACGATAAGAAGTTCGCTAAAAACGATACATTTACAGTAATAAGTGAAAAGCCAAATGCAAAAGGATACTATTTCTTAGGATGGTTAGACAAAGAACGTGATAATCAAGCTGCAACAATTCGTTATGCAGGTGATATTGTAACTTATATTTACAATACAGGAAGTGAAAACACTTATTGTTTAGATGCACTATGGGCAAATGTTTCGGTACCTAATGTAGAAGTGACTTATGATGGCAAGACTCATACAGTTAGCGAAGAAATTGGTATTAACGAAGGAACAAGTTTAGCAAAGAAATATAAAGATCAAGCTAAGGCTTTAATTACAACTAATTCAACAGAATATTCTACAGATAATAAAAATTGGTCTACAAATAAACCAACATTTGTAGATGCTGGTGAATACACAGTTTATGTTAGAAAGAATGTAACAGTTGGTAACGAAACAACAACATTAACAGGTCAAGGTACTGTTAAGATTAAGAGAGCTACATTAACAGTTACAACACCAAATGCTAGCAAGGTTTATGACGGAACAGCATTAACAGCTGCTGGAACATATACAGGATTAGTAAATGGAGAAACAATCAAATTTACAACTACAGGTTCTCAGACAACAGTTGGAAAATCTTCAAATACTTATGAAATCGTATGGAAAGATAGCCAATCACAATCTGTAACAAGAGAAGTAGCTCCAACTGCCAAATCAACAAACTACACTATTTCTAATAACTTAGGTGAATTGGAAGTTACAAAGCAAACAATTAATCCTGGAACTGATCCGGAAAATCCAGATTCAGCTTATAAAGGTGTGCAAGTTGGAACATTAAATAATGTTGTTTATAACGGAACATCTCAAACTCAAGTTCCAACAGTACAAACTAAAGATGGAACAAATTTAACAAAGGATACTGATTATACAGTAAGTTATTCTAGCGATACTACAAACGTAGGAACTGTCACTGTAACAATTACAGGTGCGGGGAATTATAAAGGAACAGTAACAAGAACTTATCAGATTACTCCAGCAACATTAACAGTAAAAACATCAAGTGCAGAAAAGACTTATGATGGAACTGCATTAACAACAACTGCTAAAGATACAGCAGCTACATGCGTAAGTGGTCTTGTTAACGGTGAGACAGTAGGCTTTACAACAACTGGTACGATTACTAATGTATTACGTAAAACAAGTACAGAAGATAGAGATAGAACTGTCATTGGAGTAGACAATATTTATGAGCTCACTTGGGCAGCTGAAGGTAATGATTACACAGCTAAGGCAAGTAACTATACAGTAACTAAAGACTTAGGTACATTGAAGATTTTACCAAAACAAGTAACTGTTACAGCATATAACCAAACTAAGGTGTATGGAGATGCTGATCCTAATTGGGATGATATCGCTAAAGTTACAAAAGTAGAAGGTCTAATTGGTACTGATACAATTACTTACACAGTTGCTAGAGAACAAGGCGAAGAAGTAGGGACATATGATATTAAGCCAGGAAATCAAAAAGTTAAAGGTAACTATGAAGTTACATATGTAAATGGAACATTAACAATCACAGCTTCAGATAAATTGAATGTGACTGCTACAAGTCTTTCAGAAACATATAACGGTAAAGATCATAATGCTTCTACAGCAAATGCTAATATTACAGAAGGAACAACAATTAGCTATTCCACAACATACAATACTGAAACTAAGGAATGGACAGATTGGTCAACAACTGTGCCAAGTTTAACAAATGTTGGAAAGTTAAATATTTGTGCAAAAGCAGAAAATTCTAACTATGAAACAGCAACAGTTGAATATACATTAGAAGTAACACCTGCTACTGTTAAAGTAACTGCTACAAGCAATACTAAAGTATATGGTGAAAATGATCCTGAATTTACAGCTATTGTAACAGGTAAGGTAAATGAAGATGATGTAATTGAATATACATTCAATAGAGCAGAAGGTGAAGATGTTGGAGAATATGACATCACACCAACAGGTGAAACAACACAAGGTAACTATACAGTTGAATATGTATCAGCTAAGTTAAGCATCACTCGTAAAGCAGTTGTAGTAAAAGCTAACAACAATGGTAAGGTTTATGGCAATGCTGATCCAACATTATATGCAACAAAGAATGGTGTAATCAAAGGTGAAGAATCTAAGATTAGCTATAACATTTCTAGAGAATCTGGTGAAGAAGTAGGATACTATGCAATTACAGTGAGTGGTGCAACAGTTCAAGGCAACTACACAGTTTCTTATGAAGATGGAACATTCACAATCATTTCTAAGAGCATCGTTCCAGATGATAATACAGGTATCAAGGTTAATACATTAGATGATGTTAAGTACAATGGTGCTTCACAACAACAAAAGCCAGAAATCAATGATACTAAGACAGGTAAGACATTGGTTGAAGGTGAAGATTATG